>JAURPF010000003.1 GCA_030835325.1 Flavobacteriaceae bacterium
ATAAAATAGCGTATTTTCGTTTTTAAATTAATATACCCTGCAAAGATAACTATTAACTATTAAAAAAATAAATGCCACTTTATAAATCGCTCGTTTTAAACTCACAAACTATTGTTAAAATATGGAAGATTACTGAATCCAAAGATTTTTTCTCTGGTCAACTTGTGTTGAAGACTGAGAGTTTAGAACGTGTCAATAGTATGAAAAGTGAATTGCATCAACGTGGATTTCTAAGTGTTCGAATGTTACTTGCTGAATTTGGATATGCAGATGAAGATTTGGTTTATGATGCCTTTGGGAAACCTCATTTGAAAGACGGGAAACACATCTCTATTACCCATTCTTATATATTTTCTGCAGTGGTAGTAAGCTCCAAAAAGGTTGGGGTTGATATTGAAAAAAAACGAGAGAAAATCATCAAAATAGCATCAAAATTTATTGGTTATGAAACGGCTTATCTAAGAAATGCCGATCCCAATTTGATTCAGAAATTAACATGGATATGGTGTATAAAAGAATCGCTTTATAAATTATGTTCAACTCCAGGGATGGGGTTTAAAAAACATTTTTTAGTTCTGCCCTTTGGGACAGAGTCTAACAGCACATCTGCTTGGATTATTGAAGACCATCAAAAATCAAAATACAAAGCGATTTTCATGGAATTTGAAGGATTTGGATGTGCTATTACTAGCCCATAAATATGAATGATATAACTACTTTCTTTCTTGAGGCTTATAGCGATACGTCCATCTATCTAATTTTGTTAGAAGCCATTGCTTTTGTATTTGGAGTAGTGAGTGTTTATTTTGCACAAAAAGCACACATTTTAGTGTATCCTACCGGAATTATTTGTACCATTATTACGGTTTATTTGTTATATGTAAATCAGTACTTTGGAGATATGATGATGAACGGCTATTACACTATCATGAGTTTATATGGCTGGTGGAATTGGTCTCGAACATCGAAAAATAACAGCGTGCTAAAAATAACTTATGCGAGTTTAAAAGATAAAAAAATAGGATTTATTTTATGTGTGCTAACCATGGGTGTTACCTTTTTCGTTTATACCCTTTTTAATTACACCCTTTTGATCCCTAACTATATAGATATTTTTACTTCTGGTTTATTTTTTACAGCCATGTGGTATATGGCCAATAAAAAACTTCAAAACTGGACACTTTGGATCGTTGCGAATGTTATTACAGTTCCTTTGTATGCATATCGAGGATTAGGGATGTTGTCCTTTCAATATATTATTTTTACTTTTTTGGCCTTTCAAGGTTATAGATCATGGAAAAATCACTTAGTCAACAGCAATCAAACTGCATAAAAGTAGTTTTATTTGGTCCAGAATCTACTGGAAAGACAACCTTATCAAAAGCCTTAGCAGATCATTTTGATACACTTTGGGTTGCAGAATATGCGCGTGAATACCTTCAAAAAAAATGGGATTTAGAACAAAAAACTTGCGAACTTTCGGATTTATTACCCATATCGATTGGGCAAATGCAGTTAGAGAATGCTGCTGCAGCCAAAACAAACCATCTACTATTTTGCGACACCAATCTATTAGCAACAAAGGTCTATTCCGAAGTGTACTATAATGGATATTGTGACCCTTTGATTAATCATTATACTAAAAAAAATTGTTATAACTTGTACTTTTTATGTGACATTGATATTCCTTGGGTGGCAGATGATTTGAGAGACAAACCCAATGAACGCACTAAAATGTTTTCAGCATTTGAAAGAGCTTTACAAAAACAGGAACTCCCATATATGATTTTAAGCGGTTCCAAAGAAGAGCGCTTGAAAAATGCGATAAATCATATTAATGAACTTTTAATACCAAAAATTTGATTTTTTCAACTTTAGATATCCAATATATAGAAAGCTTAGGGTTTAGCTTGGCCGATATTGAAAAGCAATTAGAGTACTATAAGACACCTCCAAGCTCGGTAAATTTAAAAGCTTTTGCATCCATTGACAACGGCATTGTGAGACTTTCTGAGTCAGAGCTAAATGGGTTAATTGATTACTATGAACAACAAAAGAATTCTCTTTCTGTTGTTAAATTTACTCCATCCTCTGGGGCAGCTTCACGAATGTTTAAAACGTTGCATGAATTTTTGTCTAATTATGACCCCAAAAAAGAATCCATCAATTCTTATATTAATAAAAATAAAATCACAGAACTGTTTTTGTTTTTTGTAACCATCGAGAAGCTTCCGTTTCATGACCTCGCAGTTACTTTAATGCAAAACAACACCCCCGATTATGACTTACTTACTTTAGACCAAAGACGATTATTATTTGTAAAAACCATTTTGGAAGAAACGTCTTTAAACTATTCAAACATTCCCAAAGGATTATTACCTTTCCATAAGTACAAAAATCATATATCGACCGCTTTTGAAGAACACTTGTTTGAAGCAGCAAAATATGCTTCTGTGAACGGCAAAGCCGTGTTACACTTTACAATTTCAAAAGCACATTTGAAGCAATTTAAAAGTAATTTAACAGGAATTCAAAAATTAGTAGAATCCAAAACCAATACTACATTCGAAATCACATTTTCCAATCAAGAATCAACTACAGATGTATTGGCTGTTGATTTAGAAAATAAGCCTTTCAGGTTAAATAATAAGCTATTGTTTAGGCCGTCGGGTCATGGTGCTTTAATAAAAAATCTAAACCAAATTGATGCGGACATATTTTTTATAAAAAACGTTGACAATGTAGTTGTTAGTGAATATTTGGATGAGATTGCGCGTTATAAAAAAGCGCTTGCAGGTGTGTTGTTGCATACACAGCGGCAGGTATTTATCTATGCGAAAGATTTAGAGTCTGAAGATATTTCTAAAGGTAAAATAGACGAAATTTCAGAATTTTTAGTCCAAAAATTAAATATTATAATTAGCCCTCAGTTCGAAAAATATGCCAAAAAGCATAAAATCGAATATTTACAATCAAAAATTAACCGTCCAATTCGTGTTTGTGGAATGGTAAAAAATGAAAGTGAACCAGGAGGCGGACCATTTTGGATAAAACATGACAATGGCGAAGTTTCGTTACAAATAGTAGAATCAAGTCAAGTTGATACGAGTCTAAAAAATCAGAAAGATATTTTAAACAATGCAACACACTTTAATCCAGTTGATATTGTTTGTGGGGTTAAAAATTATAAAGGTGAAGCCTTTGATTTGGAAGCGTTTGTAGATTCTAATACTTACTTTGTAACGACTAAAACAAAATATGGGCGAAAGCTCAAAACTCTAGAAAGACCTGGATTATGGAATGGCGGCATGGCCAATTGGAATACAATATTTGTAGAAGTGCCAATTATCACTTTCAACCCTGTTAAAACCGTGAATGATCTTTTAAAGTTTACACATCAAGTGAAATAATTTTAAAAAAAATCGGTTCATTTTGTTAAATCTAAACTATATTTGCACTGTTCTCAAAAAAGGGGTGCCGATATCGGCTGAGATCATACCCATTGAACCTAGAACAGGTAATGCTGTTTAGGGAAACTATTGAAGCGCTGCTTCAGACTTTATTAATTTATAACAAAGAATAAGGACCTCTTTTTATTCGATATTTTTATCGTATGAAAAATTCTATCTTTTTAATTGCACTGTTATTGGCAACCTCCCTAACGGCTGCACAACAAGCTCCAGTAGAAAGAGATTCTACCAAAATACAAATTTTAGACGAGGTTTTGGTTCAGTCTATTAGAGTAAAACCCACAGCGCCCATTACACATTCCAATATCTCAAAAAAAGAACTACAACAACGCAACCTAGGACAGGATATTCCAATTCTATTAAACTATTTACCTTCAGTAGTTTCCTCGTCAGATGCGGGGGCAGGTGTTGGCTACACCTATTTAAGAGTTAGAGGGTCAGATGCAACCCGTGTAAATGTGACCATTAATGGGATTCCATACAACGATGCTGAAAGTCAAGGAACATTTTGGGTTAACCTTGGAGATTTTGCGTCTTCTGTAGAAAATATTCAGTTGCAGCGTGGGGTCGGAACCTCTACCAACGGATCTGCTGCATTTGGAGCAAGTCTAAATATTTTAACAGATGCCATTTCTCAAAATGCGGGAGGACAAATTTCTAATTCTTTTGGTTCATATGGCACAAGAAAACACAGCCTGAAATTTACAACCGGGTTGCTCAATGATCATTTTGAGTTTGCGGGACGCTTATCAAAAATTTATTCTGATGGGTATGTCGATCGTGCTTTTACAGATATTAAATCCTATTTTCTTCAAGCAAACTACAGGGATGAAAATACTTTAGTAAAAGCTTTGATGTTTGGAGGAAAAGAAAAAACCTACCAAGCATGGTATGGATTAAGTATAGACGAATTAGAAGAAGATCGAACACAAAACCCATATACCTATGACAATGAAACGGATAATTATTGGCAAGATCATTACCAATTGCATTGGAATGAAACTCTAAACTCAAACTGGTCCACAAATCTTGGCTTGAATTATACGAGAGGAAAAGGATATTTTGAGCAATTTAAAGAATGGGATCCAATTTTTTCATCGACAGAAGATTTTAATAATCTCATTAAAGAAAATAGTGATGCTATTGTACGCCGTTGGTTGGACAATCATTTTTATGTGGCAAATGCCAATGCAACCTACCAAAAAAATGGACTTGAAATTAGTTCTGGGATTTCTTATAGTGACTATACCAACGACCACTATGGGGAGCTCATTTGGGGAAGCGATTTAGCCGTAGGAACACATATCAGAGACCGTTATTATTTGAGTGTTTCGGACAAGTCCGATTTCAGTATTTTTTCTAAAGCCACCTTCAGACTATCTGAATCCATACAAGCCTTCCTGGATGTGCAAGGGCGATTTATCAACTACTCTACAACAGGTTTAACCTCTAATAGAGCACCTATTGATATTAATGAAACCTACAAATTTTTCAACCCAAAACTTGGACTGACCTATACGCTCAACTCCAACAATAGTGCGTATATTTCTTATGCACGCGCCAATAAAGAACCCAACAGAAACGACTTCGAAAGTAATGGAGAAGCTGTTCAGCCTGAAACTTTAAACGATTTCGAATTGGGTTGGCGCCACCAAGGAAAGCGTTTCAGCTGGAATGCGAATGTGTATTATATGCAGTATAAAAATCAATTGGTACTCACAGGAGCTCTTGACAATGTAGGAGAATATCTAAGAGAAAATGTTGATAACAGCTACCGCTTGGGATTGGAATTGGATGCACGAATTACTATAAGCGATCAAATGGCTTTAAATTCAAACCTAGCCTTAAGTCAAAATAAAATTGAAGAATTAATCATTGACCGCGATGGTCAATTGCAAAACTTGGGAGATACCAACATTGCATTATCACCAAATGTAATTACCACTCATTCGATTGAATATACCCCAAATAATCAGTTTAGAGTGGCATTGATTGGTAAATATGTGGGCGAGCAGTTCCTAAGCAATACAGATACAGAAGCCTCTAAATTAGAAAGCTATTTTGTTGGAGATCTTAATTTGAATTATGAATTAAAACTCGACAAGGTGTTTAAATCTATTGTGTTTAGTGGGATGATTAACAACTTATTTGATGCAGAATATGTAGACCGTGGCTACACCTATTTGGATACGTGGAGTGGCCCAACAGCTTCAGAAGTACAAGGGTATTATCCGCAAGCAACACGTAATTTCTTGGTAGGAATGACATTGATGTTTTAGGGAAGAATTCTACTGATTAAAAAAAGCGTACCGAAGTACGCTTTTTTTAATTAGACACAAAAAGTGTATTGCCATTACTTTCCACAATATAGGCTTTAAGCCCACACCTTAGCGCGGGGTTTTCTAAGGGTTGCCCCGTAAAAAGGCTATATTTATTAGCATCGTTACATCCACAAATGCCCTCAAGTCCATTGATAGAAAGAACCGAGCAATTGCTAAAAACATGATTTGGATCAGCAGCGTCAAAGGCTACAAAGCCAGTACCCGTATTATTCACAATAATACCGCCATTTCCTTCATTAGGAACATACACAGGATTGTTAGGGAATGTCAGTTGATTGTACTGCGAAAGATTGAGGTTTAAGGAAACAGCTACATTAAGATTCACTAAAAAATTACAATTGGGATCGGAGTTATTATCTTTTGAGCACCCCATACAAACAAAGAGTACTAAAGCACAGAATTTCAATGGATTCATTTTTATTTTCGAAAATGTATAATGCATTTTAAAGAGGTATAAGATTCATATAATTTAAATGCTCAATTTACAATAAAAACTACATTAAGATAAATATTTTGTATATTTGTATTATAATCTCGTGAAAACGAGATTTTTGTGTTTAGTTCTAAATAGAAAATTAGATGACACAGTCACCAAATAAACGACTACTTTAAAAATTATAAGTTATGAGTAATGTATCTTATTACACAGCCGAAGGCTTAAAAAAATTGAGAGACGAGTTAAAACAACTCAAAGATGTGGAACGCATCAAGGCTTCAAGAGCAATTGCGGAAGCAAGAGATAAAGGTGATTTAAGTGAAAATGCCGAATACGATGCTGCCAAAGAGGCACAAGGAATGCTGGAAATGCGTATTGCAAAGCTAGAAGATACCATGGCTGGTGCCCGTTTGATAGACGAATCTCAACTCGATACTTCTAAGGTATTGGTGCTGTCTAAAGTGAAAATAAAAAATCAGTCCAATGGAATGGAATTAGATTACCTTCTTGTTGCCGACGGAGAAGCAGATTTAGCCGCAGGAAAAATCTCTGTAAATTCACCTATTGGAAAAGGATTGTTAGGAAAAAGCGTTGGAGATGTTGCAGAAATACAAGTCCCCAATGGTATTTTGAAATTTGAAATCATGAACATTTCAAGATAAATGAACTCTTAAACCCAAATCATGAGCTCGATTTTCAGTAAAATAGTTAATAAAGAAATTCCCTGTTATAAAGTCGCCGAAACCGCAAAATTCTTAGCATTTTTGGATATCAATCCGAATGCCAAAGGTCATACGCTTTGTATTCCAAAAAAAGAGGTCAACAAAATTTTTGATTTAGATTCTGCAAGCTATTTAGAATTAATGGAGTTCTCAAGAACAGTTGCCCTCGCTTTAGAAAAAGCCGTTGACTGCAAGCGCATAGGGATGACAGTGATTGGACTCGAAGTGCCACATGTACATGTGCATTTGATTCCATTAAATTCTATGGAAGACGCTCAATTTATTAAAAAAGAAGCACTGCTTCCAGAAGAATTTGAAGCACTCGCTAAAAAAATCTCTTCTTTCTTATAAGCGTTTTAAACTAATTCGAAGGGTCGTTCCTTCTCCTGTTTCGGAGTGTAATACTTTAATTTTTCCTTTGTGATATTCCTCAATTATTCGTTTGGAAAGAGTCAGTCCTAATCCCCAACCACGTTTTTTAGACGTATATCCTGTTTCAAAAATCTTATTGAATAATTTTTTTGAAAGTCCTTTGCCAGTATCACTAATATCAATAAAAACCATTGTTTCTGTAACCTGAATAAATAACTCAATTTGACCTTGCCCTTTCATGGCGTCAATTCCATTTTTAACCAAATTTTCAATAGTCCAACTATAAAGTTCAGGGTTCAAATCAACCAAGATTTCACTTTTTGGAGCATTCATTTTAAAGGTAATTAAATTACTACTTCTAGATTTTAAATAGTCAAAAGATTCTTGAGTCACCGATATAATATTTGTACTCTTTAGTAAAGGAACCGCCCCAATTTTACTAAAGCGTTCTGTAATGGTTTCTAAACGGTGGATGTCTTTTTCGATCTCAGTTATATAGGAAGGATTTACAGCCTCTGTTTTTAAAAGTTCAGTCCAGCCTATAAGCGACGAAAGCGGTGTTCCAATTTGATGGGCGGTTTCTTTAGCCATTCCAGTCCAAAGCTTATTTTGAGAAGCAGTTCTGGAACTCTTGTAATAAAAATAGACAATTCCACTAAACAACAAAAAAATCAACACAAGCGCAAAAGGATAATATTTTAACTTATTCAGTAAATCGGAATTTCCGTAATAGATCGTTGAAAGCGTTTTGCCTTCATAAATTATTTCAATTGGGGTGTTTTCATTACTAAATTTTAAACTTAATTTTCGGAGATACTCTTGATTATTTTCTGAGTGATACTCAATATTTTTAGATTGAAAACTCCCTCCAGAATTTTCAATAATCATAGGGGTAGTGGTATTGCTTTGAATTATTTTTAATGGAAAATCACTAATATTCCCGTTGAGGTCAATAATTTTTCCAAGCTCAATTTGAGCCTGAGAAAAGTTTTCCATTTTAATACGTTCTTCTTCTTTAAATTTTTGAAAAAAGCGATAGGTATTCCATAAAATCAATGAGATAATAAGGAATGAAATGGCGATCATCACCCAGCGAAAAACATGTTGTTTTAATAAAATTTTCATTGGCATATTTTTTTCAATTCTAAATATAATGTATTTATGGTGAATTTATTGTTTTATATTATTGCTTTCTTCTTTTAGTTGGACTGATAATTTGTTAAGTTTGTATATATTTAGAAAATTCATTAGTTTAATAGTCAATTTTAAAAATAAAAATGGAAATACAAGGAAAAATAAAACTTATAGGCGAAACACAATCTATTGGTTCTAATGGGTTTAGAAAACGTGAATTAGTTTTGACTACAGAAGAGCAATATCCACAACATATTATGGTTGAGTTTATTCAAGACAAAACAGATCTTTTAAATAATTACCAAGTTGGACAACAAATCAAGGTTGGTATTAATTTACGAGGGAGAGAGTGGATCAATCCACAAGGAGAGGCAAAATATTTTAATTCAATACAAGGATGGCGAATTGAGAATTTACAGCAAGCTGCACCTGCCAGTGCTGCGCCAGTAGCCCCTGCCCAAGCCTTTGAGCCTGCAACAGACTTGCCCGAAGACGAGCCAAATGACTTGCCGTTTTAGCGAGTGGTAAATCAAAAAACACTTCAATATAAAATATATGAAGTGGTTAAGTGAAACCATAGAATTCCCACCATTAACAGAAGCAACCCCAGAAGGTCTTTTGGCAGTTGGAGGTGATTTGTCTCCAGAACGTGTCCTGTACGCGTATCAAAATGGGATTTTTCCATGGTATGAATCAGATCAACCCATATTATGGTGGACCCCAGATCCTCGCTTTGTGTTATACCCTCATAAGTTGAAGGTTTCAAAAAGCACAAAACAGATTTTGAAAAATCACCCCTTTGAAATTACTATTAATCGTAATTTTAGAGACGTTATTAAAGCTTGTGCAAACGTAAAACGAAAAACACAATCGGGTACTTGGATCACGGAAGAAATGATTAAAACCTATTGTGAATTGCACCAACGAGGGAATGCAAAATCTGTTGAGGTATGGCAAAACAAGAAGTTAGTCGGCGGATTGTATGGAATTGAGTTGGATGACACAATTTTTTGTGGAGAAAGTATGTTTAGTTATGTAAGTAATGCCAGTAAAATTGGATTTATAAGTTTTGTTCAAAACTCTAACTATAAAATTATAGATTGTCAGTTGCACACAAATTACCTTGAAAGTTTAGGAGCTGAATCTATTTCAAGAACAAAATTTATGAAATATTTAAAAACGCCAAATCAGAATATAAATAATCGACATTAATTTAATTGCCTATGTTAACTCAAGAAGATTTTGAATCGCATTCTGGAACCGAATCGTTTAAAAAAACATTAAAGTCTAAAATTTCTAATAAACAATATGAGTCGCTAATTAAAACTATCGACTACCAGTCTGAGTTGTTAAAACTTCAAGCTGAACTAGTGGACTTACAACAATGGACTGCCAAACATAAAAAACGTGTTTGTGTGTTGTTTGAAGGTCGGGATGCTGCTGGAAAAGGAGGCGCAATTCGTCGTTTTACAGAGCACTTAAATCCACGATCTATGCGCGTTGTAGCGCTGACCAAACCCACAGAAATTGAAAAAGGACAATGGTATTTTAGACGTTATATTAAAGAACTTCCAGAACCTGGTGAATTGGTTTTTTTTGATCGAAGCTGGTACAACCGCGCTGTGGTAGAACCTGTAATGGACTTTTGTACTGAAGAACAATACAAAAAATTCATGTTACAAGTCCCTGAGTTTGAACACATGCTTTACGAAGACGGAGTGATAATTATTAAGTTTTGGTTTTCAATTTCAAAAGAAGAGCAAGTACAACGCTTCAATTCTAGATTGAAAAATCCCTTAAAACAGTGGAAATTCAGCCCTGTTGACAGGGAAGGTCAAAATAGATGGGACAAATACACATTTTACAAAGAACAGATGTTTAGTAAAACACACACCTCAATAAGTCCTTGGATTATTATAAAAACAAATAACAAAAAACAAGCACGTTTAGAAAGTATCCGCCACGTTTTATCGCAATTTGATTACGACCGAAAAGGAAGCTCTAATACAACAATCCTTCCCGATCCAAATGTTGTACAGCGTTATCACAGAATGATTACTCAAATCGATTAGTTATGGAAAAATTATCATCAAAAAAATTAAAAAAACTTAACAGCAAAAGAGGTCTTCAATTGTTTTTGAGTCAAGACGATATGACAATTTCTAAGGCGTTACGAATTTTGAATCACGAATCAAAATTGGAACGACTCCAAGAAGAATTGATCAAACTCCAACAATGGGTTGAAGCTGAAGGTGAAAAATTAGTTGTTATTTTTGAAGGAAGAGATGCGGCTGGTAAAGGAGGAGCAATCCGACGAATTACACAACATTTAAATCCAAGAGAATTTAATGTTGTAGCCCTTTCAAAACCAACAGAGGAAGAAAAAAATCAATGGTATTTTCAACGCTACATTAAAAACTTACCCCGTAACGGTCAAATAACTTTTTTTGACAGAAGTTGGTATAACCGAGCCGTTGTTGAGCCTGTGAATGGATTTTGTACACAAAATGATTACGAAGTGTTTATGAATCATGTGAATGAATTTGAAAAAATGATTATTGATTCGGGAATTCGGGTTGTAAAGTTTTATTTCTCTATCTCTAAAGATGAACAATCTAGGCGTTTTGAAGACATTAAATCAAGTCCAGTCAAAAAATGGAAATTCAGTAAAGTAGACAAAGCAGCTTTAGAGTTATGGGATGATTATACTGAATATAAAACTAAAATGTTTGATAAAACTAATACTGAAATTGCTCCATGGATCATTATTAGAGCCAACAAAAAAAGTAGGGCAAGAGTAGAGGTTATTGAGAAACTTTTGGAGTTAGTTCCTTATAAGAATTAAATTTCATTATATCTAAAGCACTGAATCTCATGATCGTTGACCATCCCTGTAGCTTGCATGTGTGCATATACAACAGTGCTGCCAACAAATTTAAACCCACGATTTTTTAGGTCTTTGCTTATTTGATCGCTCACGGGCGTGTTTGAAGGGGCTTTCTTATAATCTTCAATCTTATTTTTTATAGGCTTCCCATCTACGAATGCCCAAATGTAATTACTGAAACTGCCAAATTCTTTTTTTAGTTCAATAAAAGATTTAGCATTCGATATTGCCGCTTTGATTTTTAATTTATTTCGAATGATGCCTTTGTCAAGGATTAAAGAATCAAATTTAGTCGTATCGTAATGCGCCACCTTATTGTAGTCGAATCCGTCAAAAGCAGCTCTGAAATTTTCGCGTTTTCTCAAAATGGTAATCCAACTCAAACCTGCCTGAAAAGTTTCTAAAATTAAAAACTCAAACAACTTTAAGTCGTCATATATAGGAACACCCCATTCCTCGTCGTGATAGGCTTCATAGAGCGGGTCGCCCACGCACCATCCACACCGTTGTTTTTGAATTATCATGCCCTCAATTTATAAAAATCTCAGTTCTATAAAAAATGAAATACTGATTAATTATTCTTCTTCTGTAAATCCAAAGTTTTTTTTGTAAACTCAATCTCAATCAACACAGGTTTTTAAAGTCTTTGTCAAACACCTTAATTCCTATTTCAACTATGTAAAGAAATACAATTTCAAAGTTGTTTCAGACTCCTATCAGCCGTCCATAACTAGACCTTACAAACACATTGTCTTCTTTTAGATTTCAAATTCATAATTAACTCAATTCAGAAATAAAATTACCAATTGAAATGGCATTTTCTACGGAAAAGTCACCGATTTTTGTACGTCGAAGTGCAGATAAATGGGCGCCTGATTCCAATGCTTTTCCAAAATCATGAGCCAACGAACGTATGTAAGTTCCTTTGCTACAAGTGATACTAAAATTAACTTTTAGTCCCTCTATTTTGGTAATTTTAAATTCCTCAAGGGTCACTTTTCTAGAATTGATTTTTACAGATTCTCCAGCACGGGCAAACTCATATAAACGTTTCCCTTCTTTTTTTAACGCAGAAAATACGGGTGGAAACTGATCAATTTCACCAATAAATTGATCGGTAGTTTTATGAATTAATGCTGGAGTAATATGGCCCGTTGGAAACTCCTGATCGATGGCTGTTTCAAGATCATAGGAAGGCGTTGTGCTGCCCAAAACAAATGTACCCGTATAGGTTTTTATCTGCCCTTGAAACGTGTCGATTTGCTTTGTCATCTTTCCAGTACAAATTATTAATAGTCCCGTTGCTAAGGGGTCTAAAGTTCCTGCATGACCTACTTTAA
>JAURPF010000032.1 GCA_030835325.1 Flavobacteriaceae bacterium
ATCGCTTTTTCTTCAGCAGAAACTTGACTTATAACATCTTTGACCTCATCGATTCCATTTAGAAGTATGGCGCCAAAAATGACAGACCCCAGTGCCCCAGCGACCTTGTTGGCTATCCCCATAATGGCAATGCGCTTAGCGCCACTTTCAATGGGTCCCAAAATGGTAATGTAGGGATTTGCAGCCGTTTGTAATACAGTCATGCCCGTTCCTTGAATGAAGATACCCGCTAAAAATATCCAATAGGTTCTGGCATCGGCAGCAGGAATAAACACCAATGCACCAACAGCCATAAGAAATAGCCCGATGGACATCCCTTTTCTATAGCCTATTTTGCGCAATAAATAAGAAGCTGGCAATGCCATAACCACAAAAGATATATAGGAGGCAGAGGCCACAAAATAGGACTGGGCTTCGGTCAATTCATTAATGGTTTTCATAAAAGGAATTAATGCCCCGTTCACCCAAGTAATAAAGCCGAAAATAAAAAACAAGCCTGCAATAATTGCAATGGCTGTTTTATTGGATTGTTCTGATTTCATCTACTAAAAATAAGTAATTATTGTTCTAATGTATTTTATTTAAAATTAAACCGTCAAGTTATTAAGTCAATTTTATGAAAAATCTATGGGCTTTTAGAATGTTCAAACCCTTGCTGAGGGAAATCAATCTACTCAGTATTTTATTTCTAAAATTTTAGTTGAGTGCTATAGATTATCCTCCAAATCTTCATCATCATTTACAGGATTGTCAAAATCTATAAAATCATCTTCTTCTTCAAAAATAGTGTCTTCATGTTGTTTAATGGCTTGTTGAAGTTTACTCCCTATTTTGACCAAATAAATGGTGTCTTCTGCATTAACCTTAATCGCTTTAACTATCTCACCCGATGCAGAAGTAAATTCTATGATGTCGTCTTCGTCATCAAATCCATAGGGATATTGACTAACCAACAAATCCAAAATGTCCTTGGTCAACTTTTTATAATCTACAATTAATCTTTTCATATTAACTATTTAAAATATACGCAAATACCAATGGTGCTACGATTGTCGCATCGCTTTCAATGATAAATTTGGGTGTATTTATATCCAGCTTTCCCCATGTTATTTTTTCGTTGGGAACAGCACCAGAGTAGGAACCATAACTTGTTGTGGAGTCACTAATTTGGCAAAAATAACTCCAGAAAGGGGTGCTTTCTTGTTCCATGTCTTGATATAGCATGGGGACAACACATATTGGGAAATCACCAGCAATGCCTCCTCCAATCTGAAAAAATCCAATTCCATTAGCAGAATTACGATTATACCAATCTGCCAAAAAAGTCATGTATTCAATTCCTGATTTCATGGTACTTGCTTTGAGTTCGCCTTTTAGCACATAGGAGGCAAAGATGTTACCCATGGTGCTGTCTTCCCAACCTGGAACTACCATTGGAAGGTTTTTTTGCGCTGCAGCAAACACCCATGAATCTTTGGGGTCAATTTCGTAAGCATCCTCTAGGACACCAGACAACAACAATTTATACATAAACTCATGCGGAAAAAATCGTTCATTATTATCTTCAGCATCTTTCCAAATTTTAAAAATGTGATGCTGTAACTTCCTAAACGCTTCTTCTTCAGGTATGCAAGTGTCCGTTACGCGATTTAATCCACTTTCAAGTAAATTCCATTCGTCTTGAGGGGTTAAGTCTCTATAATTTGGGATGCGCTTATAATGGGAATTAGCGACCAAGTTCATGATATCTTCCTCTAGGTTAGCTCCCGTACATGAAACAATATGAACTTTATCCTGTCGAATCATTTCAGAAAATATTTTTCCAATTTCAGCTGTACTCATGGCTCCAGCCAGAGATACCAACATTTTAGCCTTATTCTCCAACTGCTCTTTATAGGCCTTGGCGGCATCTGCTAGGGCTGCAGCGTTAAAATGCAAAAAATAGGTGTCTATAAACTGTGTTATGTTTCCTTTATCAATCATTTTCATTTCCAAAATCGTTTTGTCCTTTTAGTTTATCTATTTTTTTAATTTTCTCTGTAGATTCAATGGTTTCAAAAAAGTCATCATAATCGTGCTGGCAAAACTTGTAGGACAACATTTTATAATAGAGTTTAGCAATCATAAAATCAGGTGCTTTGTTTGTTGGGTTAGGACAAAGTTCAACTATGTCAAAGCCAACAACGTTTTTCTCCATAAACACTTTTTTTAGAAATTCTATGGTTTCATACCAGAGTAAACCCCCCGGTTCAGGAGTGCCAGTAGAAGGCATTATAGAAGGATCAAAAACGTCAACATCAAATGTAATAAAGACTTGATCTGTCATCATATCTATAGCACGATCTACCCAAGAGTCATCATAAATCATTTGCTCGGCAAAAAAAACTTGGTCTGTGTTCATTGTCTCTTTTTCACTGCTGTCCATAGAGCGAATTCCAACCTGAATTAAGTTGGTGGTTTTGCTAGCTTCAAAAACAGCACATGCGTGGTTGTAGGGAGTCCCGTTGTATTCATCCCTCAAATCGGCATGAGCATCCAAATGGAGTACTGTCAAGTTTTTAAATGATTCCTTAAAGGCACGAATTGTTCCAATGGAGACCGAGTGTTCACCACCAAAAACAGTAACAAACTTGTTTTGTTGGATGTACTTTTTTACTGTTTTATGCACTTGCTCAACCACGAGGTCTGGGGAAGAGTTCTCGCTAACTGTTTCTGCAAGATATATCCCTCTTTTATATACTTCGCTATTTGTTTCAATGTCATAGAGTTCCATATTTTCAGAAGCCGCTAAAAAAGCATCAAAGCCTTTATCTGCTCCTTTCTGCCATGTACTTGTACCATCATAGGGGACCGAAATAAGTACTGTTTCAGCACGGTCTAATTTTGCGTATTTATCAGGAATTCCTGCATAGTTTTTAGCATTAATCATATCCTAGAATTTTAAAAAAATCTTCTTTAGTTTGTTGATTTCGGAACAAACGAGTACTAATTTCTCCCTTTTCGTCTTTGTCGATCAAAATATGTTTTGGGTTTGGAATTAAACAATGTTGCAAACCGCCAAAACCTCCAATATTTTCCTGATAAGCTCCTGTATTAAAAAATCCAATGTAAAGCGGCTTCTTTGTATCAAACTTTGGAAGGTATATAGCATTAATATGTTGTTCGCTATTGTAATAATCATCGCTATCACACGTAAGTCCCCCAAGAAGTACACGCTCGTAGGAATCTTCCCATCTATTAATGGGCAACATAATGAAGCGTTTGTTTATGGCCCAAGTATCTGGTAGTGTGGTAATAAAGGAGGAGTTAATCATGTTCCATTTTTCTCGATCGTTTTGTTGCTTTTGGTATAAAACTTCAAAAATAGATCCCCCACTTTCCCCAACAGTGAAACTTCCAAATTCAGTGAAAATATCTGGAACTGGTACATTTTCTTCTTCACAAGTGAGTTGAATTTGATTAATGATTTCATCAATTATATAGGTGTAATCAAAATCAAAATTAAGCGAGTTTTTAATTGGAAAACCTCCACCTATATTTAAACTGTCAAGTGTTGGACATACTTTTTTTAAGGTTGTATAAACACGAAGACATTTCAATAACTCATTCCAATAGTAGGCGTTGTCACGGATACCCGTATTAATAAAAAAGTGAAGCATTTTTAGGTCCACCTTTGGATTTTTCTGAATGTGCTCCTTAAAAAATGGGACTATATTCTTGTAGCCAATTCCCAACCTTGAGGTATAAAACTCAAACTTGGGCTCTTCCTCAGAGGCAATTCGAATTCCAATTTTAAACGAATTATCCACTGCGGCTGAAAGGAGATTCAATTCTTCGTAATTGTCCACAATTGGAATGCAGTTGGAGTGTCCATTGTTTATTAATCTTCCAATATTAGCAACGTACTGATCTCGCTTAAAACCATTACAAAGCACAAAGGTGTCATTAGTTATTTTACCTGATTTTTTTAATTCTTCAACAATATCAATATCAATGGCCGATGAGGTTTCAATATGTATGTTGTTTTTCAAGGCTTCATCAAGTACAAACTTAAAATGAGAACTTTTTGTGCAATAGCAATAGTGATACTCACCGGGGTAGTTATGTTTAGCCATGGCTTCTGAAAACCAGCCCTTCACCTTAGTAATATTGTTGGAAATTTGTGGCAAATAGGTGAACTTTAAAGGAGTTCCATAGGTTTCAATCAACTTTATTAAGTCAATTTTGTGAAATGTCAAATGGCCTCCAGAAAGCTCAAACTCTTGCTGAGGGAAATCAAACGATTGTTCGATTAAATCAATATATCGTGTATTCATTTTTCATATTATATACATAAACTCTGTTTTAAAAATAGCTATAGTAAAATATGAAAACCTAGACCCTACAATGATAATTGGGCTCAAGAGAATAAAGGACTTTTAAAGGAAAAAGTCTACGGATAAAAACAGAAGCTAGCTTTAAATTTCGGGAGCCTAAACGATAGACTAGAGTTGAGTTTGACTTCTTAACCCTCAACACACCGAACGTGTAAACGCGTTTCAAGTTGGTTCAGCTAATATTGCACTAATATATATTTTTTTGGGTAATCTTGCTAATTCCATTTAAAAAGTCTTTGTTGCATTGGGTTTGGGATAGCGTGGAGGAGGTAAGGTCTGGAATCCCGTCCTTTTTTATCCGATTTTTCCCTCTCCATAACCGGAGTAAATTATTCGCAATTTTCGAGGAATCAAGAATTTTCTTTATCTGTTAAGTTTTATTCTTCTGCTTTGTTCTACTGTATTAAACTACTTAAGTAAATTGCAAGGTCAATTAATCGTGCACCGAAATAAATAAAATGAATTAATTAAACCTTTAAGTAATAATTTGTACTATTTCTTGAAAGATCAATTTATTCTATACAACGAAGGAATTCTAAACACTTAATTTTGTAATTTTGACCGAATTAAATTATTAGGATTATGGCATTTGACATTGAAATGATCAAAGCAGTCTATGCACGATTAGAAAATCGTGTTGCTGAAGCAAGAAAATTAACAGGAAAACCCTTAACCGCTTCTGAAAAGATTTTGTATTCTCACTTGTGGGATGGAAAATCAGAACGCCCTTTCACCCGAGGAGAAGATTATGTTGA
>JAURPF010000033.1 GCA_030835325.1 Flavobacteriaceae bacterium
GTGTTTTGCTACCTTACGAACTTCTTCTTCTTGTGTTGGACTCAAACGTGCTGGTGTAATTTCTTGTGATTTCCCCAAGTATTTTGCTTCGTAATCAAAAAAGTCGTTATCAGTTACAATCTCAGTAATTGGGAGCACGGTGACTTTTCCTTTAAAACGAATGACGCCAACCGACACTTCTGTACCGTCTAAAAATGATTCAATAATAAGTTCGTCATCCTCTTTAAAAGCAGTTTCTATGGCCTTTGGTAAGTCGGCTTTTGAATAGACTTTGGTAATTCCAAAACTACTGCCAGATTTATTGGCTTTTACAAAACAAGGAAATCCAACGGCCTTTTCAATATCCGAAGGGTCAATTGCATCTCCGGCATTTAAAAAATAGGAGTCTGCAGTAAGCACACCATAAGGTTTTAAAGCACTTAAGCAATCACGTTTATTAAACGTAAGTGCCGCTTGATACATGCTACAACTGGTGTGTGGAATAGATAATAATTCAAAATAAGCTTGAATCGTCCCATCTTCTCCTGGACTGCCGTGAATGGCATTAAAGACACAGTCAAAATTTATTTTTGAACCTGCAACAACGATGGAAAAATCAGCTTTATTTACAGGATGCTCTGTTAAATCTTTTGCTACATATACCCATTTATCTTTAAAAATATGAATGCAATACGCATTGAAGCTTGCTTTTGGTAAACTGTCGTAAACCACGCTTCCACTTTTTAAAGAGATCAAATATTCGCTAGAATATCCGCCCATTATGATGGCAATATTTTTTTTCATTTCTTCGTTTATACAGTAAAAATATTACTTTTATCCAAATCAAAATCATTTTCAATCAAATAAATTTACTTTAAACTAAACAAGCTAAAGATTTCAAGGACACAATTATTTGTTTAGCTTTGTTACATTATAAAAAAGTGTTATGAATTTCATTAAATTCTTATTTAGTAAATCATTTATAAAGCAATTGATCCTATCGTTCATAGTTTTAGTTGTTTTGGTTTTTTTAGCGCTTAAATGGCTCAAATCTTATACCAATCATGGCGTGTTTGTGACGGTACCAGAGCTTAGGGGTAAAACTTTTGATGCTGCTCAGGGTCTTATTAATGACTATGATTTACGAAGTGAAGTTCAGGATTCTTCAAATTATAACCCTAACTATCCAAAAGGAGCCATAATTGAACAGGATCCTTTGGCGGGAAGTCAAGTTAAAGAAGGTCGAAAAATATATTTAATCCTTAACCCTTCGGCCTACAGAATGGTTGCAGTCCCAGATGTCATTCGTCGTACATTTCGACAAGCGAAGCCTTCGCTAGAAGCGGTGGGCTTCCAAATAGGAAAAAAAACCTATGATGATGATTTAGGAAAAGATGAAGTGTTGCAAATTCGCCACAATGGTCAGGTTATCGAAGCGGGTACACTGCTCCCAAAAACTTCGAAAATCGATCTCGTTTTAGGAAACGGCATACTAAAGTAATAATGAACCATGGAAGAATCAAATGAATTTGTATCGATTGAAAACGAGCTGCATGAGCATTACACCTTCGTGGTCGAAAAAGGACAACAGCCTTTACGAATCGATAAGTATCTCATGAATTTTGTTGAAAATGCCACTCGAAATAAAATTCAAGCTGCCGCAAACAACGGTAGTATTTTGGTGAATGAGATTGCTGTCAAATCAAATTATAAGGTAAAACCATTGGATAAAATTCGCGTTTTATTTGAACATCCTCCACATGAAAATTTATTAGTTCCCGAAAATCTTCCTATCGACATTATTTATGAAGATGAAGACTTATTGGTTATCAATAAAGCACCTGGCATGGTTGTTCACCCAGGACACGGAAATTACTCGGGTACTTTGATCAATGCTTTGATGTTTCATTTTGATAATTTACCCAATAATAGCAGCAACCGTCCAGGATTGGTTCATCGAATTGATAAAGATACAAGTGGGCTGCTGGTCGTTGCCAAAACCGAGATTGCAATGGCGCATTTATCAGCACAATTTAAGGCCAAAACAAGTGAACGCGAATATATAGCCTTAGTTTGGGGTAATGTTGAATTAGATGAAGGAGTAATCGAAGGAAATATAGGACGTCATCCCAAAAATCGATTGCAAAATACTGTCTATTTTGGCGATGAAGCAGACAAAGGCAAGCATGCAGTGACTCATTACAAAGTTTTGCAACGTTTGGGGTATGTAACACTTGTTAGTTGTCGATTAGAAACCGGACGAACACATCAAATTCGGGTTCATATGAAACACATTGGTCACACACTTTTTAATGATGAACGTTACGGCGGTGAACGCATTTTGAAAGGAACGACTTTTACCAAATACAAGCAGTTTGTAGAGAATTGTTTCAAAACCCTTCCACGACAAGCGCTGCACGCCAAAACCTTAGGGTTTGTACATCCATCCACAGGAAAAAAAATGTCCTTTACGACTGAAATCCCTGAAGATATGCAAAACTGTATTGAGAAATGGCAATCCTATTCGAATCATATTTTAGAAAATTAAAGACATATGAAACTAGTTATCTCACCTGCAAAATCATTGAATTATGAGAGTGCTTTGCCGACTACATCAAATACCAATAGTATTTTTTTGAGCGAAGCACAACAATTGAACGGGCTTCTTAAAAAGAAATCTGCCAAAGCGCTTTCGGAATTGATGCATATTTCACCCAATTTGGGACAACTTAATTATGAACGCAACCAAGAGTGGTCGCTTCCTTTTACAGCTAAAAATTCCCGACCAGCTATTTATGCATTTAGCGGCGATGTGTATCGTGGGATTGATGCCTATAGTATTCCTGAATCAAAATTAGACATACTACAAAACTCCGTTCGAATTATTTCTGGTTTGTATGGTTTGTTAAAGCCTTTAGATCTTATACAGCCTTATCGCTTGGAAATGGGGACTAAAATACCAGTTGGCAAATCGAAAAATCTATATGAATTTTGGCGCAAAAAAGTAACCACTGCTCTGAATGAGGAGCTGAAAGAAGGGGAGTTGTTTGTCAATTTAGCTAGTCAAGAATATTTTAAGGCGGTTGATGTTAAAGCTCTCAAAGTAGCAGTTATTCATGTTGATTTTAAAGAATTTAAAAATGGACAGTACAAAACCATTGCTATTTTTGCAAAACTTGCGCGCGGATATATGACACGTCATATCATTGATAACGCTGTGGAGACTGCCGAAGGCTTAAAAACGTTTGCTACCGATGGCTATGCATTTGATGCAAATTTGTCAACAGATACTAAATTGGTATTCACGCGTTAGTTTCTTTAAAATAAGACGTACCTTTGCGCCATCGTTCGGAATGACCTATCGTATTGTATATTGTCATTTTCAAAATAAAACATATGACATTTCAATCTTTAGGCCTCATTGAAGCCTTACTAAAAGCAGTTCGTTTACAGGGCTACGAAACTCCATCTCCTATTCAACAAAAAGCCATTCCACCAATTCTTGAAGGTTTGGATGTATTAGCATCCGCCCAAACAGGGACAGGTAAAACAGCAGGGTTTACCCTTCCAATGTTACAGATTTTATCTAAAAACCCTGTGCCACATCGCCGTCCTGTACGTGCGCTGGTATTGACACCAACTAGAGAATTAGCAGATCAGGTTTTTACCAATGTGAAGCATTACAGTAAGTTTTTGGACTTGCGTGCTGCGGTTATTTTTGGAGGTGTTAATCAAAACCCACAAATTACAAACTTGCGGAATGGTGTTGATGTTTTGGTTGCCACTCCAGGACGATTGCTCGATTTGAAAAATCAAGGTCACTTGTCGTTATCTAAAGTTGAAATTTTTGTACTTGATGAAGCTGACCGTATGTTAGATATGGGGTTCAAACGAGATATTGATAAAATTAGATCTTTAATTCCATCGAGACGACAAAATTTAATGTTTTCTGCAACGTTTTCAAAAGAGATCAAAAGTTTGGCCCAAACCATTTTACAACGTCCTACACTAGTGGAAGCAACGCCAGAAAACACGACTGTTGAAGCCATTGCTCAACAAATTTATAGAGTTGCTAAAGATAAAAAAACGGGACTTCTTATCAAATTGATTCAAGATGGACAGTGGAAACAAGTCTTGGTGTTCACACGGACTAAACACGGGGCAAACAAACTTTGTAAAAAATTAGAAAGTGCGCGGATTTCTGCCATGGCTATTCATGGAAATAAAAGTCAAGGAGCCCGAACCAAAGCTTTAAATGGTTTCAAAAACAACGATGTTAGAGTGTTGGTGGCAACTGATATTGCAGCACGTGGACTAGACATTCCATTGCTGCCACATGTGGTTAATTACGAACTTCCAAACATTCCCGAAGATTATGTGCATCGCATTGGTCGAACAGGTCGTGCGGGTGCTAATGGAGTTGCCTTATCTCTAGTTTGTGCAGAAGAAACATCGTATTTAGTTTCTATTGAAAAATTGACCAAACAACGTTTCAAAAAAGAAATTGTTGAAGGTTTTGAGCCAGATCCAAATGCCTCTAACGTACCACCAAAACAAGGTGGTGGAGGTCAAAGGCGCGGAGGCGGGCGTCCTAGTAACAACCGACAAGGGTCTGCTGGAGGTGGTAACCGATCGAATCATAATCGTCGTCGATAATTTTTATGGAATCTCAACCAAACAATCCTTTACATGGGGTAAAATTAGAGCAAATACTTATCGCACTCGAAACTCATTATGGCTGGGAAGCGATGGGACAAAAAATTAACATCCGTTGTTTTACAGATGGACCAACACTAAAGTCCAGTCTTAAATTTCTTAGGCGAACCCCTTGGGCACGAACCAAAGTGGAAAATCTTTACTTGAAGTGGTTGAAAACGCAGTAGTTTTAGCTCGTCTAATTTTTTATTAAATACAAGTTGTTAAAGTGAACTGGACTTGTTTTAATAGTGGTAATTAAAGTATGTTGCTTTCTGTGTTGTTCATTTCAATCATTTTTTAGAAGTTGTAAACTGTTAAAATGACAAATGCCAAGAATATAATTCCATTTAGAACTGTTCTTACTAAATGCAGTTTTCCCCACTTTTTAAGATCCTCAGCTGTTTTTTCAGACCCTGGATCAACATTTTTATCCATCAATCGCTTATTTATAGGCATCATAAATAACAGGGTGTATGGACCGTTTAGATGCAGTAATAAAGACACTCCAACCCACCATAAATTTCCAGTGAATATGGAATATACCAATGCTAAAATTGTTATAAATATTGATAAAATCAAAACTAAGATATGAGTTTTATCAAAGAAGGGTTTGAAAATTTCAATGGCAACTGTTTTTTCTACCTTTACCAAAATTGGATGAATAATGACCGATGCGGTTAATGCTACTCCAAATTGAATACCCATTAGGGATAAGACTAGTACGATTAATATGTCATTCATAATTTAATTTTTTTATTTATACAAATCGTAATTTCTTTCATCAATTTTTATTTTTTAATTAATGACTTTATCCTGCCTACTCCAACACACTCCTTCTGTAAAAAAAAAACAGAAGAATACATCAATTATAGACGTCATACAATCTGTCTTATGACGTTGCTGTGAAAATAGATTTAATACTCTTGGTTCTATAGGTTACGAAGAAATCAGATTTGAGGCCTGAATCCATTATAAAGTTACAATATTAAATTCTTTCAGCCAAAATTATTTTGTTTTTGATATGTAAGGATGTGAAATAAATGTTAAACTATTTAATATTAATAGTATTACTATTATATTTGCATTGTATTACCATGGAAAAACTTCAATTACATATCACTATTAGTCCGGAACTTTATACAAAAGATCCAGAATCCTCTGTACTAGGACAAAAAATTGTTTCTAAAAGTATTGAGATGATAAATGATTTAGGTTTTGAAGATTTTACATTTAAAAAATTGGGTCTAGAAATAGGTTCTAACGAAAGTTCGGTGTACCGTTATTTTGAAAGCAAGCATGCACTTTTGGTTTATTTGATTGATTGGTATTGGAGTTGGGTTGAGTACAGACTAGTGTTTGCCACCCTAAATGTACCCTCAGTTGAAGCGCAGCTCACTCAAGCAATTTCAATACTTACCACCGAGGTCACGGAAGACAATTCCTTTTCGTATATCAACGAAGTTTTATTGAATAGAATTATTATAACGGAGTCCTCAAAAGCCTATCATACCAAAGCGATTGATAGTGAAAATCAAAAAGGATATTACAAAACCTACAAACGTGTGGTACAACGGGTTAGTGATTTTGTCTCAGAAATCAACCCAAGTTATGAGTTTCCTCATATGCTAATTTCAACAGTAATAGAAGGAGCCCATCATCAGCGTTATTTTTCAAAGCATTTGCCAGCTCTCACAGATTTTGAAGAGGGTAAAAATAATATTGTTAGGTTTTATACGGATCTAGTTTTTAACACCCTTTCACAAAAATGAAACATTTTTTATTCATCATATCCTACGGATTTCGAGTACTGATTTTTTCATTGGTGTTTGGATCCATTATTTTACAACCGATGGTTGAGTCGCTGTGTGGTTCAGAACGACATGCATTTTCATGGCTCGATTTAGATACTGAAAACGATTCGAATAAAAATGAATCACAAGAAACAAATGAATTTAAAGAAAGTAAAAATAAAAAAGTGGAACTTCAATTTATAAATGAAGAAGAAACTATGTCTAGGCTTGTAAAAATAGCTTCTATTTTTGGAATCGATTTTTCAGTTATAGAGGTTACCATTGATACAAACGATCCGCCTCCAGAAGCAATTTAGTTAATTAGCCTCTGAGGCTTCTTCGAAGTGCATTTCATTTTTAAATCACTTCAGTTGTATTAAAATTATTCTATTTATTTAAATCAAACATGAGTAATACATACTGATATTGCTCAAATATCATATATTATAATGAACAATTCAAACCCATTTAAAAATTTAAAATCAGATATCCCCTCGAGTATTGTTGTATTCTTTGTGGCTTTACCATTATGTTTAGGGATTGCCTTGGCCAGTGGTGCTCCGCTCTTTTCGGGACTTATAGCGGGGATTATTGGAGGCGTTGTCGTCGGATCTATTAGTAAATCTCCATTAGGAGTTAGTGGTCCTGCAGCTGGATTAGCAGCTATAGTTTTAACTGCAATTGCTACTCTAGGAAGTTTCGAGAACTTTTTGCTAGCCGTTGTGTTGGGAGGGGCGATTCAATTTCTGTTTGGCATTCTAAAAGCTGGAGTGATAGGATATTATTTTCCTTCCTCGGTAATTAAAGGGATGCTTACAGGCATCGGAATCATTATTATTCTAAAACAAATTCCACATTTTTTTGGATACAATTCAAATCTAGAAGGGAGTTTTGCCTTTTTTCAAGTAGATGGTGAAAATACGTTTTCTACCATACTAAACTCGATTAATTTTATTAGCCCTGGAGCCACCATTATTGCAGTTTTAGCGTTGTCTATTTTATTGTTGTGGAGTAATGTCTTAAACGATAAAGGAAAATTCTTTCAGCTGGTTCAAGGCCCCTTGGTTGCTGTTGCAGCTGGAATTGTTTACAATGTTTTTACCAATGGAAGTTCAAAGTGGGGAATCTCATCGGACTTGCTCGTAAGTGTGCCTGTTCCGGAAGATGCCGCTTCTTTTTTCGCTCAGTTTAGTTTTCCAAACTTTAGTGCAATAAGCAATCCAGAAGTATGGATTGTGGCGTTTACCATCGCTTTGGTGGCAAGCTTAGAAACACTGTTATGTGTGGAAGCGACCGACAAATTGGATCCTTTAAAACGTGTAACGCCAACCAATAGAGAATTACTAGCGCAAGGAATTGGTAATATGTTTTCGGGATTTATGGGTGGCTTGCCTGTAACTCAGGTGATTGTACGAAGTTCTGCCAATATTCAATCGGGTGGAAAATCAAAAATGTCGGCGATTTTTCATGGATTTCTTTTGTTGATATCGGTAATTTTAATTCCAAACTTATTAAATAAAATTCCACTTTCTGTTTTAGCAGCGATACTGTTTATTGTAGGATATAAATTAGCTAAGCCCGGATTATTTATAGATATGTATCGATTGGGGTGGAAACAATTTACACCCTTTATTGTAACGGTATTAGGAATTATTTTTACAGATCTTTTAATTGGTATCGGATTAGGTCTTGCAGTTGGAATTGTAGTTGTTTTGATAAAGAGTTTTCAGAATTCACATTTCTTGCACATTGAAGATAAGAGTAATGGACAGCAAAAAATTAAAATGACCCTAGCTGAAGAGGTTACTTTTTTTAACAAAGGAGCTATCTTAAAAGAATTAGATAACTTAGCACATGAAAGCTATTTAGAATTAGATGTCACCAAAACTCGTTATCTAGACAATGATATCATTGAAATTTTAGAAGATTTTTCTGACAAAGCACGTCAAAGAAAGATTGACATCAAATTAATATCTGTCAGGGGAGTGGTTGAAAACCCTGAGAGTTTTATTCAATTTTTTCAACTTCGACCACAAAAAATTTAATAATAAATAAATTATATAATTATGAAAGCACACACCAAAGAAAGCCAAGCGGCAATGACCCCAGAAACATCATTACAAGCCTTAAAAGAAGGTAACGAACGCTTTATAACTGCAACTCAAGTAGCAAGAGATTTAAATGCACAAGTAGATGCCACCAGTTCTGGACAATACCCTTTTGCAACCGTGTTGCATTGTATTGATTCACGTGTATCTGCCGAACATATTTTTGATCAAGGTATCGGCGACTTATTCAGCATCCGGATTGCCGGAAATTTTGTCAATGAAGATATCTTAGGAAGTATGGAATTTGCATGTAAACTGGCAGGAACCAAAGTCTTAGTTGTCCTAGGGCATACGGCTTGTGGTGCTGTAAAAGGGGCTTGTGATCATGCACGAATGGGTAATTTGACAGCTCTTATCAACAAGATCGAACCTGCAGTAGAGGCCGTAGAAATCCCTTCCGATGAAGCCTCTAGAACTTCAGCAAACATTGATTTTGTTAATACAGTAGCAGCCAAAAACGTTGAAATGACCTTAAATGACATTCGAACTAAAAGCACTATTCTTAACGAAATGGAAGCTAATGGTGAGTTAATTATTATTGGTGGGATGTATGATATTTCAAACGGAAAAGTTACTTTTTATGCTTAAAAAATCAAATCTCTTCATGGTAGCATTAACCTGTGCGTTAATGCTACCATATATTTCAACCGCCCAAAGCAGTGATTTTGGAAATTGGCTGATTTATATTGGTAACAAAAAAGTGAATAGTAAATGGAACATCCACAATGAAGTTCAGTACCGAAATTATGATGCTATTGGCGATTTAGAACAATTACTTCTTCGAACAGGACTGGGATATAATCTTTCTGAAAACAATCATAATTTACTGTTGGGCTATGGATATATTTTATCACAAAATTACATCGCAGATACTCAAAACAAAATGGATGTTAACGAACATCGTATTTTCCAACAATTTACATCAAAGCAGAATATTGGAAGTGTTTCTTTGAGCCACCGCTACCGATTTGAACAACGCTTTGTAGAATCAGATTTTAAAATGCGTTTGCGTTATTTCTTAGCATTTAAAGTGCCAATTATCAAAACCGAATCATCACCCTCAAAATTGTATCTCTCGGCATATAACGAAGTATTTTTAAATACAGAAAGCGATGTGTTTGATCGGAACCGTGTGTATGGTGGTTTGGGTTTTCAGCTTAATAATAATGTTCGGATTGAAGCAGGATATATGAGTCAGCTTTTTGAAAACTCAAGTCGTGATCAGTTCAATCTGATTACGTTTGTTAATTTGTAAAGCTTAGTTTTTCATTAATTATTTTTTGTTCTTTGTATGTTGGTAACATCGTTTAGAGCCTCTTTACTTATTGGTTTTTTGAGCGAAGTTTCTACCACTTGCAAAATTCAATTTCCAATGTAAAATCTGGGTTAACTGTCTTTAAATTTGGACAATCCATTAAGAATCAATGGCGATTGAGCGTCTAAAATGTCTATATTTTTCCAAGAGACATGAATGCGTTTTGGAAATGATCCGAAGGTTGATCATTCTAATTTTATCGACATTTTATTTCATGAAGTATAGTTCATTTTTTTAATAAAGGCTGTGTGAAGGCTCCTAAATCGTCTATCCCATGAGCAGTCACATACTTAATAAAGGCACTACCAATAATGGCGCCTTTGGCATACTGAGTAGCTTGACCAAAGGATTTATGGTCTGAAATTCCAAACCCAATAATCTGCGGGTTTTTAAGCTTCAGGTCAGCAATGCGTTTAAAATATTCGGTTTGCTTACTTCCAAATCCACTTTGGCTTCCTGTAGTACTGGCACTGCTCACCATATAAATAAATCCGTCGGAAATACTGTCCATATAGCGGATGCGTGCTTCGCTAGTTTGTGGCGTAATCAAAAATATATTGAGCAATTCATAGCGCTCAAAAATAGCCTCATACTCTTCGTGGTAAACCTCAACTGGCAAGTCTGGAATAATCAATCCATCGATTCCCACTTCTTGACATTTTTTACAAAAGGCTTCCACACCATATTGAAGCATTGGATTAAAATAACCCATCAAAATCAAAGGAATCGACACTGTTTTTCGGATGCCTTTAAGTTGGTTAAACAACAGTGTTGAGGTCATACCATTGTGTAATGCCTGTGTAGAACTCGCCTGAATGGTTGGTCCATCCGCCAATGGATCGCTAAAGGGCAATCCAATCTCAATCATGTCAACTCCGTTTTTTTCTAAGTTTTGAATCGTTGTAACCGTGTCGTTCAAATTAGGGTATCCTGCCGTAAAATAGATTGACAATAGTTTTTTATCTTCTTGTAATTTTGCTTGTATTCTATTCACAATCTTAAAGTTTAAAATAATCAATATAGGTGCTCAAATCTTTGTCGCCACGTCCCGATAAACTAATCACTACTACATCCTCAGGCTTAAATTTTTTAGTTTCAAAAATAGCCAATGCATGGGAAGTTTCAATTGCTGGAATAATGCCTTCGAGCTGCGATAACTCCAATCCAGCTGTCATAGCTTCATCATCGGTCACCGAAATAAATTCTGCACGTTTAGTTTCATACAAATGGGCATGCATAGGGCCAACACCTGGGTAATCTAGTCCCGCCGAAATGGAGTAGGGCTCCGTAATTTGTCCGTCTGTGGTTTGCATTAATAATGTTTTACTTCCGTGAATCACGCCTTCTTTTCCAAGAACAGAGGTGGCGGCACTTTCACCCGTATATATTCCTTTGCCTGCCGCTTCTACAGCAATGAGTTTTACGGAAGGTTCGTTCAAATAATGATAATACGCACCCGCAGCATTACTACCACCTCCTACACAAGCCACCATATAATCTGGGTTTTCACGGCCTTCAACGGTTTTTAGCTGCCATTTGGTTTCCTCAGAAACCACCGATTGAAAGCGTGCTACCATATCGGGGTAGGGATGTGGTCCTACGGCACTCCCAATAATATAATGGGTATCAACTGGGTTATTGATCCAATCGCGAATCGCTTCATTAGTAGCATCTTTTAAAGTCCGACTTCCAGACAGTGCGGGACGCACTTCTGCCCCTAACATTTTCATACGTGCCACATTAGGCGCTTGGCGTGCAATGTCAATTTCGCCCATATATACGATACATTCCAAGCCTGCCAACGCACAAACAGTGGCTGTTGCCACACCATGTTGCCCGGCACCTGTCTCCGCAATGATGCGCTTTTTTTTGAGTCGTTTTGCCATTAAAATTTGCCCAATCGTATTGTTGATTTTATGGGCTCCCGTATGACATAAGTCTTCCCGTTTCAGGTATATTTTTGTGTTGTATTTTTTGGATAATCGTTTTGCAAAATAAAGTGGTGTTGGGCGACCTACATAATCTCTAAGCAATTGGTCGAATTCTTTTTTGAAATCAGGTTCCGCCATCACTTTTAAATAATTTTGACGTAATTCTTCAACATTAGGATACAGCATTTCAGGGATAAATGCACCTCCAAATTGGCCATAGTAGCCTTTTTCATTCACGTGATAACTCATAATAATTGTTTAAATTTTTCTAATAATTCTTTATTTTTTTTAGCTGGGGCGATTTCAAATTTACTGTTTACGTCTACAGCATAACAGTAGATTGCTGCTGGACTTTTTTTAAATTCATGTAATTGGTTCAAATTTTCTAAACCAATACCACCACTTAAAAAATAAGGTTTTGTAAAGGGATAGTCTTTTAAAACAGACCAGTCAAAACAATAGCCATTTCCACCGGCTAAAGGACCTTTGGTGTCAAATAGGTAAAAGTCACAAACTGTTTCATAAGGAGCAAGTACTTCAAAATTAAATTCATTTTTAATAGAGAATACTTTGATAATCTCGATTTCATGGGGTTGCAAAGATTTGCAAAATTCAGGAGATTCCTCGCCATGCAATTGAACGGCTTGCAAATTGTGTGTTTTGATTTTTTCGACAATGGTTTCATAGGGTGCATTGACAAAAACACCTACTTTTTTTATGGTCGATGGAAGGGAGGGGGTCAACGATGATACATGACGTGACGAGCCTTCAAAAAAGATAAAGCCCATATAGTCAGGTTTGATTGGTGTTATCAACCGAATATTGTCTTCATAGCGCATGCCACATACTTTTAGTTTCATCCGTTCAATTGTTTTATAAATGCTGCAGCATTGGCTCCAGGATGCTCTGATTTCATAAATTTTTCACCAATTAAAAATCCTTTATATCCAAAAGCTTGTAAACTCTGTATATCCTCAACAGTTTTAATACCACTTTCTGAAATTTTTATAAATTCATCTGGGATAAGTTTGCTGAGTGTTTTACTCGTTTCTCGGCTTACTTCTAAGGTTTTTAGGTTACGGTTGTTCACGCCAATCATATTAAGAGAAGGCATCACAGATTTGTGCAATTCTTCTTCGTTATGGACTTCTAATAAGACTTCCATACCTAAGCTTTGGGCAAGGGTCGAATATGTTTGAATTTCATCACGATTCAAAATAGCGGCGATGAGTAGAATCACATCGGCTCCGTA
>JAURPF010000034.1 GCA_030835325.1 Flavobacteriaceae bacterium
CGTGGGCTGTAGTGTTCAAGGATATGGACACTATTCCGCGTCATCCTGGTCAATTGTATGAAGCTTTCGGGTATGTATTTGTCTTTCTAATTTTATTTGCATTGTATTGGAAAACAAAAAAAGGGCAACAAGAGGGATTCCTGTTTGGATTATTCTTGTTAATGCTAATGGCCGTACGAGTGTTTGTGGAGCAATTTAAAATTGCACAAGTTGATGGCCGAGAAGACTGGATTCTTGGATTAAATACGGGACAGGTTTTAAGTATTCCTTTCATACTTATTGGCCTTTATTTTATGTTTTTTCACAAAACTAAAACCTAACAACATATTACTTTTTGTCATTAAAAAAGCCACTCAAAGGAGTGGCTTTTTTAATAATTTTTTTTAAACTCTTTTATTTAGGATTTTTTATCCAAACGCTTTAGTGTATCGTGCATAATTGGTGTTGCAATAAATACAGATGAGTATGTTCCGACAAGCACCCCGACAATCAAAGCAAAGAGCAAACCACGAAGTGAATCAGCACCAAAAACAAACATAGCTAATAAAACAACTAAAGTAGTAAGAGAAGTGTTTAAGGTTCGACTCAGGGTACTGTTTAGGGATCCATTTACAATTTTATCAAAATCCCAGCTTGAATGTTCATTGATGTATTCTCTAATTCTATCGAATACAACCACTGTATCGTTTAGGGAGTACCCAATTACAGTTAATATTGCAGCAATAAATGCTTGGTCTATTTCCATACTAAAAGGTAAGTATTTCCAAGCAATAGAGAAAATCCCTAATACAATCAATACATCGTGAAAAACTGCAGCGACTGCACCCAATGAAAATTGCCATTTTTTGAAGCGCAGCAAGATGTATAAAAATACCACGATCAGAGATCCTATGATTGCCCATACAGACGACCTTTTAATGTCATCAGCAATAGTAGGGCTCACTTTTCCAGAATACATTTTTCCAATGTTATTTTCAGCATCGATAAATTGTTTGTACGATGTTTCGTCTGGCAAGAATGGTACCAATGCACCATAAAGTTTTTCTTGAACCTCAGCATCAACTTCAGCAGAGTTTTCATTGACTTTATATTTTGTTGAAATTTTCAATTGGTTAGCACTTCCTATTGTTTTTACCTCTGCACTACCAAAAGCATCATTAACAGCAGTTTTCACCTCTTCAGTGTTCATGTCTTGTACAAAGCGAACAGTATAGGTTCGTCCTCCAACAAAATCAATTCCTTGATCGAGGCCTGTAGTAAACAACGACATTAATCCCGCGGTAATAATCGCCCCTGAAAAGAGGTAGGCTACTTTTCTTTTTTTAAGAAATTCGATCTTAATTGATTGAAATAATCCTTTAGTCATTCCTGTAGAAAACTCGAGTTTACCCCCGCGATTTAAATGCCAGTCGATCAATAGTCTTGAAATGAAAATAGCCGTAAAGAGTGAGGTTAAAATACCAATCAAAAGGGTTGTTGCAAATCCTTTTATTGGACCTGTACCAAATGTATATAGAATCAAAGCGGTAAGCCCCGTTGTAATGTTCGCATCCAAAATTGAAGACAATGCATTAGAAAAGCCATCACGGACAGCTTCTTTTTGCCCTTTACCTTTATATAGCTCCTCACGAATACGTTCGTATATAAGCACATTAGCATCTACTGCTATACCGATTGTAAGAACGATACCCGCAATTCCAGGTAGAGTTAGTACAGCTCCTAGACCTGATAAAATTCCAAAAATCAAAAGTATATTGAGCAACAAGGCTACATTAGAGAAAATACCTGCTTTTCCATAATAAAATATCATCCAAAGCAATACAAAAGCCAGTGCAATAAGGAAAGATTTCATGCCACTTTCAATAGCTTCTTGCCCTAGAGACGGCCCTACTTCTTCAGCCTGGACAATATCAGCAGAAGCCGGAAGTTTACCTGCGCGCAAAACATTTGCTAAATCAACCGCTTCATTGAGCGTAAACGATCCCGAAATCTCTGAATTACCTCCTGCTATGGGTCCTGATGTAACACCTGGAGCAGAATAAACTATCTCGTCTAAAACGATGGCAATTTGCCCTCCTGTATTAAACGCATTTCCCGTCATTTGCTCCCAAATCTTAGCCCCTTTAAGATTCATTTGCATAGAAACACTGGGGTTTCCATTTTGCTGATAGGATTGACGCGCATCGGTAATTACAGCACCACTCAATTGTGGTTTGTTTTCTCTGTTTCCTTTTAAAGCATAAAGCTCTACTAGCTCAATACTTTGTGTATCTTCTTCATTGGTTTGCTGAATTTGAGGGATCCCCCAAACAAATTTTACATAGCGCTGTTCAGGGCTAAGTAAAGCTCTTACCCTAGGATTATTGAGATAACCCGTAACTGTTTGTTGGTCTTTGGATTCAAAAGAGGCAAGCACTGGTCCGCCAGTGTATCCTGATGCACGAATTAAATCGATTAATGGGTTTACAGTACCATCTTCACCAGTTTCAGCATCAGTATCACCAATAATATCTGAAATAGAATCTTCATCAGCTTTTTCAGAATCTACTTCATTGGATGTGTCTACGACTTCTTTTAAAACCTCATTAGCTTGGAATAAGAAATTAGCAAATTCTTCGCCTTTGAAAGCATCCCAGAACTCAAGCTGTGCCGTACTTTGGAGTAATCCTTTCACACGTTCAACTTCTTTGGCTCCTGGTAATTCGACCAAAATACGTCCTGAATTACCAATACGCTGTATGTTGGGTTGCGTTACACCAAATTTATCAATACGTTTTCTTAGGACTTCAAAAGCAGAAATAATAGATTCGTCAATTTTTGCAGATAATATAGGCTTTACTTCATCATCACTCATATCAAAAGTAATCTCATCGCTGAGCGTTCTATTAGCAAAAATATCTGGAGAGGCTAAATTTGCATCCGTATCAATCGCTTCTAATGCTACAAAAAAGTCTTCTAAATAGGTGTTCTGACTGTCTTTCTGAAGTTCTTCAGCATCAGACAAAGCTTGTCTGAACACAGGGTCTTTGCTGTCGTTTGCCAAACCAACTAAAATATCTTTTACAGAAATCTGAAGAATGACGTTGATCCCACCTTTTAAATCAAGACCAAGATTCATTGCTTTATCTTTGACTTCGTCGTAATTGTATGCAGCAATGCCAATATTGAACACTTCTTGAGTTTTCAATGAGTCTAAATAGTTCAAACGTTCTATCGAACGTTTCGAATCATAATCTGCTTCCGTTTCAGCAATTTTATTTATTGAAAACTGTTGAGCATCCTCTTCAATTTGATTTGCTTTGAAAGTGAATGATAATTGATATATACTCACCAATCCAAACAAGAGGGCGAATAACTTTACTAATCCTTTATTTTGCATTTTGAATTATTTTGATCTGCTTTATTTTTGTAAACGAGCAAATATATGATTTACGAGGTAATTTGCCAATAGAATTTATATTTTAATAAAAAAAGCACCACAAAAATAGTGGTGCTTTAAATTTATTGAGTCTCACACAGCGTTGTGCGCTACAAATTTAGAAGGCTATTGGTCTTTTTTACGCCTTCAGCACTTCGCAGTAGGTGTTCTTGTTCTGCAGCACTTAATTCAATTTCGACAATTTTTTCTATACCATTTGCACCTAAAACTACAGGCACCCCAATGCAAAGATCAATGAGTCCATATGCGCCATCCAAAAGGGTAGAACAAGGAAAAATTTTCTTTTGATCACAAGCAATAGCTTGTACCAACCCACTTACAGCAGCGCCAGGCGCATACCATGCAGATGTTCCCAAAAGTTTTGTCAATGTTGCACCGCCAACCTTAGTATCCTCTTTGACTTGCTCCAAGCGTTCTTGAGAAATAAATTCAGAAACCTTTATACTATTTCTTGTGGCATGAGAAGTTAAAGGTACCATACCAACATCACTATGTCCTCCAATGACCATCCCATCAACATCACTAATCGGTGCGCCTAATGCTTCAGCTAATCGATACTTAAATCGTGCAGAATCTAAAGCACCTCCCATTCCAATAATTTTGTGCTTAGGAAGTCCTGTAACCTTGTGCGCTAAATAAGTCATTGTATCCATTGGATTACTCACGACGATAAGAACAGTATTGGGGGAATGTTTTACCAAATTTTCGGAAACTGTTTTTACTATGCCTGCATTAATTCCAATAAGTTCTTCACGAGTCATCCCTGGTTTTCTTGGCATTCCAGAGGTGATTACACAAATGTTGCTGTTTGCAGTTTTCGTGTAATCGTTAGTAGACCCGGTAATTTTGGTGTCAAAACCATTTAGTGAAGCACATTGCATGAGATCCATAGCCTTACCTTCAGCATAGCCTTCCTTAATATCTAAAAGTACAACTTCTGATGCGAAATTTTTTATGGCAATGTATTCGGCACAACTTGCGCCTACGGCTCCTGCGCCTACGACAGTTACTTTCATTTCAATTCTATTTTTTAAAGATTAAATTATTTTTTAGCGTACGCAAATGTACTGATAATTGTTGTTGTTTTTTGCTTAAAAACCAAAATTTAAAC
>JAURPF010000004.1 GCA_030835325.1 Flavobacteriaceae bacterium
AAAAAATAAATTAAAATGAAAATAACCGTAGTAGGTGCTGGAGCAGTTGGAGCAAGTTGCGCAGAATACATCGCCATTAAAAACTTTGCTTCCCAAGTTGTTTTGTTAGACATTAAAGAAGGCTATGCCGAAGGAAAAGCCATGGACTTGATGCAGTGTGCATCTTTAAATGGATTTGATACAAAAATCACTGGCTCTACCAATGATTATTCAAAAACAGCAAACAGTGATATTTGTGTCATTACATCTGGAATTCCTAGAAAACCAGGAATGACTCGTGAAGAATTAATAGGAATCAATGCAGGAATTGTAAAAACAGTCTCTACAAATTTGGTAAAACACTCTCCAAATACAGTGCTTATTGTTGTGAGCAACCCTATGGATACAATGACCTATCTTGCACATAAAGTTACAGGATTGCCAACGCATAAAATCATTGGTATGGGAGGAGCTTTAGACTCAGCTCGTTTCAAATATAGATTGGCTGAAGCTTTAGAAGCTCCAATAAGTGACGTAGATGGAATGGTAATTGGCGGACATAGTGATGTTGGAATGGTGCCTTTAATTTCACATGCAACTCGAAACAGTATCAAAGTTTCAGAATTTATTTCAAACGAACGTCTAGAGCAAGTAAAAGAAGACACCAAAGTTGGTGGAGCAACCTTAACAAAACTATTAGGAACCTCCGCATGGTATGCACCAGGAGCAGCAGTCAGTGGATTGGTACAAGCAATTGCTTGTGATCAGAAAAAAATATTCCCCTGTTCTGTATTATTAGATGGCCAGTATGGCTTATCTGATTTATGTATTGGTGTACCAGTAGTTTTAGGAGCTAATGGAATCGAAAACATCGTAGAAATTAAACTAAGCGATAGCGAAAAATCCCATTTACATACCAGCGCCGAAGGCGTTAAAAAAACAAATTCATTACTAGACGTATAAGTATACCGATGATGTGATTTGTGTTTATCACGAACCAAAAGATTGCTAAATTACTCTTTTCATTGAAATCAAAAGAATCTATTGTCAATTCACATCGTAAATCATATATTTGCTCGTTTATAAAAATTAATGCAGATTAAATTCATTCACAATGCAAAATAAAGGACTCGTAAAATTATTTGCTTTCTTATTTGGGATGGTAAGTATATACCAATTATCATTTAGTTTTAAAGCAAGCCAAATAGAAGACAACGCCAAACAATTTGCTATTGAAAAAATAGCAGATACTGAAATAAATTATGATGCCAAACGCGCATCAGAACAAAGCAAGTATTTAGACTCGTTGAAAAACGAAGAAGTTTTTAACATCGGAATTGCAAAGTATAATTTTGAGGAAGTGAAGGAAAAAGCCATGAACCTTGGTTTGGACCTTAAAGGAGGAATTAGTGTAATTCTTCAAATTTCTGTTAAAGATATCCTTGTTGGATTGGCAAACGAAAGTAAAGACCCTGTGTTTAGAAAAGCTTTGAGTGATGCTGAAGAACTTCAGAAAGACAGTCAAAACACCTATTTAGAAGACTTTTTTGTAGCCTTTGAAGCAATTCAAGGCGACACCAAATTAGCGTCTCCAGATATTTTTGCGAATCGAACTCTAAGCGAAGAAATTACGTTTGATATGACCGATGATGAGGTCAAACCTGTATTGTCGCTTAAAATCGATGAATCTATTGTATCAGCATTTGAAGTCCTTCGTAAGCGTATTGATAAATTTGGGGTTACCCAACCAAATATCCAACGAATTGGAAAATCTGGACGAATCCTTGTTGAATTGCCAGGAGCTAAAGAAATTGAACGTGTCAAAGGATTATTACAAAGTACGGCTCAGTTAGAATTTTGGGATGCTTTTAAAGGAGAAGAGTTTGGTACCTTTATTTTTCAAGCCAATGAAACTTTAAAAGAAATTGTTGAAACATCTACTGAAGAAGTTGAGTCCAACTCCACAGAATCTACAGACGACGCAATTTCTGATATTATTGGAGATACAGATGCTGAAACAGGAGATACAGGGGAAGTAAATCCGTTGATCGATTTAATTCGCGCGCCAGGATACAATGGCGGTCCAGTACTCGCTTCTTTTGAGCTAAAAGATAAACAATTGGTAACGGATTACTTGAACAACCCACAAGTTCGTGCGTTATTAACACCAGAACAACGGTATGCAAAATTTGTATGGGGAATACCTCAAGTTCAACAAACCACAGGAGAAGACTCGCAAAGCATTGAATTGGTTGAATTGTATGCCTTAAAAGGAAATAGAGATAACCAGCCCCCATTGAGTGGCGCCGTCATAACCGATGCACGTCAAGCATACCAACAAAACGGAAACCCAAGTGTTTCCATGCAAATGAACCTCAAAGGTGCTAAAATATGGGAAGAAATGACAGGCAATGCGTTTAATACTGCAGGTCAAATTGCAATCGTTTTAGATGAAATTGTATATTCAGCTCCAGGTGTAACCTCAGGGCCGATTTCAGGTGGAAACTCTGAGATTTCAGGGTCATTTACTTTAAATGAAGCTGTGGATTTAGCAAACGTTTTACGTGCGGGTAAACTTCCAGCTTCCGCAGATATTGTACAAGCTGAAGAAGTAGGGCCTTCATTAGGTCAAGAAGCCATTGACAGTGGAATGAAATCATTCTTAATTGCTTTGGTATTGGTGCTTTTATGGATGGTGTTTTATTATGGAAAAGCAGGAATTTACTCTGATATCGCATTGATATTAAATATCATTTTAATTTTTGGAATTCTCTCTGGATTAGGTGCTGTATTAACATTACCTGGAATAGCAGGGATTGTATTAACCATTGGTATTGCAGTAGATGCAAATGTTCTTATATACGAACGTATTCGAGAAGAGTTATATAAAGGAAAAGGTCAAAAAGAATCTATTAAAGATGGGTTTAATAACGCCTTGTCTTCCATTTTAGATGCCAACATTACAACAGGATTAACAGCCTTAATTTTGTATGTATTTGGAACAGGACCGATTAAAGGATTTGCAACAACGCTATTAATAGGAATTTTAACGTCTTTATTTACAGCGATTTTTATCTCAAGATTACTAATCGATTGGCATTTAAACCGTGGAGGAAAATTAGAATTTTCAACAGGAATGACTAAAGGTTTGTTCCGTTCTATCAATATTGAATTTCTTAAAAAACGTAAAATAGCATATTTAATTTCTGGGACAATTATCATTGCAGGACTTGGATCGTTATTCACAACAGGATTGGATCAGGGTATTGACTTTGTAGGAGGAAGAACGTACACCATTCGTTTTGCACAAGACATGAATACTGAAGAAGTTAAAACCGCATTGAATGATGTGTTTAACAGTGCTGAGGTGAAAACAATTGGTAGTGCGAATCAATTAAAAATATCTACCAAGTACAAGGTTGATCAAAATTCAGCTGAGGTAGATCAAGAAGTTCAAGAAAAACTATACGAAGCTTTGGTTCCATTTTTACCAGATGCAACAACCTATAAGCAGTTTATTGACGCCGATAATAACATTGGTAAAATGTATTCAGGAAAAGTAAGTCCAACCATTGCGGATGATATTAAAAAATCTTCTGTATGGGCTGTCTTAGGATCTTTAATCGTAGTATTCCTTTATATTTTAATACGATTCAAAAAATGGCAATTTTCATTAGGTGCCGTAGCTGCAGTTTTCCATGATGTTCTAATTGTTCTCGGAATATTCTCCATTGCATGGAGATTCTTACCATTCAGTATGGAAATTGATCAAGCTTTTATTGCAGCGATTTTGACCGTAATAGGGTATTCCTTAAATGATACCGTGGTTGTGTTTGATAGAATTAGAGAATATTTAAATGAACATACAAGTTGGAAATTTGATAAAGTTGTCAATAGCGCACTGAGCAGCACTCTAAGTCGTACTTTAAATACTTCCTTAACAACCTTAGTTGTGTTGTTAGCGATGTTTACATTCGGAGCAGATTCCTTGAGAGGATTATTGTTTGCTCTTATTGTAGGGGTACTTGTAGGAACGTACTCTTCCGTATTTATTGCAACGCCAGTCATGCACGACACATTGAAGCGTTTAGATAAAAAAAATGTGTAGATAACTCATTTATAGATATTAAAAAAGCCGCTCATTGAGCGGCTTTTTTTGGTTTTATTTTAAACTAATAAATCATTTGAAAATGAGATGAGAGTAAGATTACAACCCTTCAAAAACGTATGTATTTTAAGTCTCCTTAAGTTTATAGACAAACATAAAATACAATCCACAAAGCACAAAAGGAATGCTTAATACTTGCCCAGTGTTTAATCCAAAAATCCAATCCTCACGACTGTCTATTTGTGCGATTTTGAATTGTTCTACCACAACTCTCACCGACATTAAGAGCACTAAAAATAAGCCAAACAGAAAGCCAGTTTGTGAGCTTTTTTTGGTTTTCCAGTACAAAAAGAATAAGATTAGAAATACAAACACATAACCAAATGCTTCATATAATTGACCAGGATGTCTTGGAACATTGTCCAATTGTTTGAACACGACTGCTAAAGGAAAGTCTTCACTAGTCGCTTTTCCAATCATTTCAGAATTAAAAAAATTTCCAATTCTAATAAATACGGCTCCTAATGCACAGGCGATGACCACACGATCTAGAATCCAAAGAACTGATTTTTTTAATATCTTTTTGTTGTAGAGCCACATAGAAAAAATCATCCCTATGGCAGCCCCATGACTTGCCAAACCTCTAAACCCTGTAAATTCAAACCCACCACTAAAGCGAAAAGGTAAGAAAATACTAAAAAAGTCGTCTTTAAATAATTCAGGTTGATAAAAAATAACATGCCCCAAACGAGCTCCAATCATAATTCCTAAAACAGAGTACATAAACAATCCGTCTAGTTTTTCATCAGACTGCCCTTCGTTTTTGTAAATCCTTTTCGTCAAATACCAACCTGCTATAAAAGCAACCATCCACATAAGACTATAGTAGTGAATTTTAAAATCTCCAAAAAGAGGAATACCATCAGAGGCAGGGTCCCAAATAATCTGTAAAAAATACATGTTCATTTATTTAGATTGTAAATATAAAAAATAGATATGAGACTTAAGTCTTATCCGTTTTTTTAAATCTTGGAAGTATTATTTTTTTGGTACGGGGTCATGCCCTGAGCCGCCCCATGGATGACAGCTTAATATGCGTTTGATACTTAGGTAGCCTCCTTTAAGTAATCCATAAGATTGTAACGCTTCTTTCGTATAATGAGAACAGGTGGGTTGAAACCTACAACTTGAAGGGGTTAAAGGCGAAATAAAATTTTGATACAGCTTTATTATAAATAAAAATGGAGCAATCAAAAGCGTTTTCATCGATGTTAATCTAAGATAAATGAGGTACCGTCTTTGCCATCTTTCAGTTGGATTCCAATAGCCAGTAATTCGTCTCTTATTTTATCTGAAAGTGCAAAATTTTTCTGTGCTCTTGCATCGTTACGCATTCTAATGAGAAGTTCAACCGTATCTACGAGTTTTTGATCTTGCTTGTTAGAACTGACGTTTTTAAGACCTAGAATATCAAATATAAACTGACGCATCACTTGTTTTAATAAAGCTAAATTGGAGTTGCTAATAGTGGCTTTTCCATCTTTAATTTGGTTGATATACTTAACAGCACTGAATAATTCTGCAATAAGAATAGGAGTGTTAAAGTCATCATTCATTGCTGTGTAGCAATTGGATTTCCAAGCCTTAACATCAAATTCATTGGAGTCTGAAGTCGCTTCTAGTTTATCCAATGTAGAGACGGCTTCCATGAGTTTCATAAATCCTTTTTCTGAAGCTAACAATGCATCGTTACTGAAGTCTAAGATGCTTCTGTAGTGAGCTTGCATCATAAAAAATCGAACTACCGATGCAGAAAACCCTTTTGTTAATTTATTGGTATCGCCACTTAAAATTTCACCAGGTAAAATATTATTCCCTGTTGATTTTGCCATTTTTTGTCCGTTGAGGGTTAGCATGTTTGCATGCATCCAATAATTAACAGGCGTATGGCTATGCCATGCTTTGGCTTGTGCAATTTCACACTCGTGGTGAGGGAATTTCAAATCCATTCCACCGCCATGAATATCAAAATGTTCGCCTAGATACTTTGTGCTCATCGCAGTACATTCTAAGTGCCACCCCGGAAAACCATCACTCCAAGGAGAAGGCCAACGCATGATATGCTTTGGCTCTGCTTTTTTCCAAAGGGCAAAATCTTGTGGGTTTTTTTTATCAGTTTGTCCCTCAAGGACTCGGGTGTTATGAATAAGGTCTTCTATATTTCGACCACTTAAAACCCCGTAATGATGAGAATCGTTATATTTCAAAACATCAAAATAAATAGACCCGTTTGCTTCATAAGCAAAGCCTTTGTCTAGAATTGATTTGATAATTTCTATTTGTTCAACGATGTGCCCCGTTGCAGTAGGTTCAATACTTGGAGGTAAAAAGTTAAATTTATTTAGGATGGTATGAAAATCAACGGTATAGCGTTGTACCACTTCCATGGGTTCAATTTGTTCGAGACGTGCTTTTTTTGCAATGCGATCTTCTCCTTGATCGGCATCATTTTCTAAATGTCCCGCATCGGTAATGTTACGAACATAGCGTACTTTATAATCGAGGTGTTTAAAATATCTGAAGATCATATCAAACGACATGAATGTTCGGACATTTCCTAAATGCACATTGCTATATACTGTTGGACCACAAACGTACATTCCAATTGAACCTTCGTTAATAGGCTTAAAAAGCTCTTTTTTTCCCGAAAGAGAATTGTAGATTTGAAGCCTATTTGTGCTGTATTTGCCCATGGTTTAAAGCATTAAAATTTGGTCTCTAATTTTATGTAGTCTAAAAACTCTCTTTTAGTGTTTTTTTCTTTAAATTTTCCACCAAACTCACTTGTTACTGTACTGCTTTCTATATCTCTAATTCCACGAGAATTCACACATAAGTGTTTGGCATCAATAACGCAAGCCACATCTTTTGTGTTTAACACTTTCTGAAGTTCTTCAACAATTTGTATGGTCAAACGTTCTTGAACCTGTGGTCGTTTAGCAAAATGATCTACAATGCGATTCATTTTTGAAAGGCCTACAACCGTCCCGTTTGATATATAGGCAACATGTGCTCTGCCTACAATTGGAAGGAAATGATGCTCACAAGTAGAGTAGAGCGTAATGTTTTTTTCAACCAGCATTTCCCCATATTTATACTTGTTTTCAAAGGACGAAGCTTTTGGTTTTTTGGCGGGGTCTAGCCCTCCAAAAATTTCATTGACAAACATTTTTGCAACGCGATTAGGAGTCCCTTTTAAACTGTCGTCACTCAAATCTAAGCCCAATGTTTCCATAATATGTTGAACATCGTCTTTAATGATCTCAATTTTCTGGTCGGAGCTTAATTTAAAGGCGTCAGATCGTATCGGGGTTTCAGTAGAAGTACCGATGTGATTGTCGCCAATAGTGTCAAATTTTTCAATATTATTTTTCAGTCCCATTCTGTTATTCCTAATAAAGTTATCAATAGTTCTCAAATACAAAGATACTTAATTTCAATGTTGAATAGTTTAATTTTTTGGTCAATAATTCCTTTTTTTTATTGGGTACTTTAAAAATTCAACAATATTATGTTTAACTATTTTATTAAATTATTAAACAATTGTTTCTTGTTTCTGAATTTTAATAAAAGCAGCGATGATTTTTATGAAATTGAATTTAACCTCTTTATGCACAGGATGAATACCTATTATTTTATTGGGTTTTTTAGCGACAATTGAAACTTTCAAAATTCAAGTCGTTTTTATTTATACCTCGAAGTTTTTCGGAATAACACCAATGTGAAAGCACCTTTTTACCAATTGAAATGTTGCAGGAAAATGAAGTCTATGGAACATCCTTGGGTATAGAATTTTTAAGCCGCCCAAGCCGAGTTCTTACTTCTAATAATGTTCAGATAATCAATGTTTCAAGATTCTGAAAATAAACCTGCCTATCGTCAGCTAGGTTCAGAGTGATTAGAAAAAGATTTTCAGATTCCCTCTTGGTTTGATAGTTTAGTCTATTCTTATAAACTCATACTTAATGTCAGTGAAACATTAGAATTTGTTCTGTTTATTCTTGAGGAGTTTAAATTGCCTGCATTAAAAAAGCGATGGTCCATTGAACGTTTAGAATTCTCATAAGCCAAATCCAATCGAGCACCTCCAAAATCATATCCTAGCCCCAAAGAAAACCCTTTGAGATCTCCATAAGTTGCAGTATTCTTATAAGGACTTTGCTCTAGTTTAAAGCCTCCACGGTAACTAAACTTTTTATGTCTTAATTCGCCACCAATACGGATGGTATTAGCCGCTTTTAAAGAGTTGCTGATGACCGTGTTTTGTTGTGCGAAATAATCACTGCTTGAATTGGATCTAAATTTAGTAGCGCTGTAATCTTTTCTAGAATAATCAATACTAATCAGTCCAGTAGTACCAATAATAAAGGCGGCACTTCCTGTAATTTTTGCTGGAGTTCGTAAATTATACTCTGGAAATACATTAATAACAGCGGGGTCAACCTCAGCCTCAAGGTTAGTGGCATCTTCAAATGTATAGAGGTACTGGGTTGTTTCTTCTCTTAATCGTAACCAAGTAGGACTGTCATATGTGAGTCCCAATCTTATGAAATCATTTACTTTGACAATACTTCCGAGTTGTAAGGAAAAGCCTTCACCCGTAGTTAGAAGTGTGTTGTTAAAATTAACTTGATTTATTGTAGAACCTGTATTGGCGTTTTCTTCATAGAAGTAAGTACTTCTTTCATAATTTATTAAATGAGAATTTAAATTGATTCCAAAATAGACGGTTTTATCATATTGAAATCCAAGGTTTGCGGAAAATTTGCCATTGTACCCTGTAGCTACATAACTGTATTCTTGATAGAAATCACCTGCTGCAATGTTGGATGTGTAGTTGGTATTGTCGTTACTTGTGTTATCCACAGGTTCCAAAATATAACTTTCATAACCTAAAAAAGCTTGTTGATAATCCGAACCAAAAGCAGATCCAATTTCGCTGTAGGCTTGAGAAATATTTTCTCCTTCTAAAGCCGTGATCTCATCCAGTCGGAGTCCGTCTGCATACTCCAAAAAATAACTTCCTATTGAGTTCCCTGTGGAGCCAGCCGCAAAAAATTGATTGTCATAATTTTGAAGTTGCTCGTAAAAAACGCTGAACACAAATTTATTCAATGAAGATTCGAGGTTTGTATTATTAAAAACAAGCGCCGCTCCAATTTGATTCATGTCAAATGAATTGTCTTTTAATCGTTGTGCATTTGAACCATAGAACACATCGTTTGAGGTCCTTGGAGTTGCTATTGTCATGGCACCATGACTTAAATTAAAAATGGCTGCCCCAGCTGGATTAATGCTCACTGCAGACATGTCGCCTCCCAGTGCTCCAAAAGCTCCACTCATAGACTTAAACCGTGCGGTTCCTTCTGTTTCGCCATTAGAGTATCTTAAAGCATCCGTTAGGTCTTGGCCATAGGAACTTAATATGGAGATCAGCCCCACTAGCGTTAAAATTAAATTTTTCATCTGATTTATTGTGTTTATACCTAATTATTTCTTCTTCTTGAAGAGCTACCGCTGCTTCTAATACTACTTCTTGTTGGTGAGCTTGATTGGGTTCTTGTTCTTGAGGGCGAGCTCGAACGGGTTGTAGATCGCGATGGACTTGTAGTTGTATTAGGGCGTAACGTACGATTATCTGACGACCGCGTTGTTGTTGGTCGAGATATTGAATTACTTCGTGTTGATCTCGTAATGGTTGGTCGTGTGGTCGTTCTAGGTCGTGTGGTTGATCTTGAATTTGATCGAGTCGTTGTCGCTCGATTTCGTGTTGTGGCACTTAAAACACTTCGATTGATTAGACTTCTTGAATTTCTATACCTTGATCTTTCTCCATTAATATAAGAATAGGAACGTCCTCTGTTCCGATTGTACCCATAATTAAAGTAGCCAAAATTGTTGTAGCAACCGTAGAAACAATAAGGATTGTACCATGGGTCGTTCCATGGGCTGTACCATGGATTGTAATAGTTAGGCTGCCAAAAGCCAAAGCCCCAATTGTTCCACCCAAAATTCCATCCCCAATTGTTACGATAATTATAGCCCCATCTGTTGCCGTAAAACGGCCCATCGTTATAAACGTTTATAATTAGTTCGCTGCTATTGTTTTCTCCCCAACCTGCATAGTTGTTTGTATTTTCTGACTCGTCCGTATATGTACCTTTATAAGAATCAACATCTGTAAAAACACTGTTGTCTTCTTGAACTTGAATGGATTTTTCTTTAAAATAATTTTTATAATATTCGGATGCATTGGATGTATTGTCTACAGTTTCATTAACCTGTTCTGTTGGTGTAGATTCGGAATAAATGCCATCATCATAGATACCAGAATATTGGAAAGATCCACAAGAATTAAAACTTAAAAGAACCCCAACTACAAAAGCGAGTGCGACTTGTTTCTTTTTGTAAGTAATAAATTTCATAAGTGTTAAAATTAAATTGTTGAACGTCTCAAAAATACTTAGTTTTGTCAAACTAAATTATTACAGGTACTTTAATCAATAGTTGTGCCAAATTACGAAAATATGAGTAAAAACCTTACACCAAGATCCCAAGATTATTCAAAATGGTACAATGAACTTGTCGTTAAAGCCGATTTGGCCGAAAACTCTGCGGTCAGAGGTTGTATGGTTATTAAGCCTTATGGCTATGCTATATGGGAAAAAATGCAAGCAGAATTAGACCGTATGTTTAAGGAAACAGGGCATCAAAATGCGTATTTTCCATTATTTGTACAAATAAGTCTGTTAGAAGCAGAAGAAAAAAATGCGGAAGGGTTTGCAAAAGAATGTGCGGTTGTGACCCATTACCGTTTGCAAAATGACCCAGACAATTTGGGAAAACTTCGTGTCGATCCAAAAGCAAAACTCGAAGAAGAGTTAGTAGTCCGACCAACGAGTGAAGCGATTATTTGGAATACGTTTAAAGGTTGGGTGCAATCGTACCGGGATTTACCGCTTTTAATTAACCAGTGGGCGAATGTAGTACGATGGGAAATGCGAACACGTTTGTTTTTAAGAACGGCTGAATTTTTATGGCAAGAAGGACATACCGCTCATGCAACCAAAGCGGAAGCTGTCGAAGAAGCCAAATTAATGAATAGTGTCTATGCTAATTTTGCTGAAAACTTTATGGCAATTCCTGTGATTCAGGGAGTCAAAACAGAGAGTGAACGTTTTGCGGGTGCCGAAGAAACCTATTGTATTGAAGCTTTAATGCAAGACGGCAAAGCATTGCAAGCAGGCACCTCTCACTTTTTAGGTCAGAATTTCGCAAAAGCATTTGATGTTAAATTTGCAAACAGCGAAGGAAAACAAGATTACGTATGGGCGACCTCTTGGGGAGTTTCTACACGATTGATGGGTGCTTTAATTATGACGCACAGCGATGATAAAGGATTGGTGTTGCCTCCAAACTTGGCGCCTTACCAAGTCGTTATTGTTCCTATTTATAAAAGTGAAGAACAATTGGCAGAAATCACAACAAAAGCAGAGACAATTATGAGTGCTTTGAGAGCGGAGAATATTTCTGTTAAATACGATCATAGAACGACTCAACGTCCAGGTGCTAAATTTGCTCAACACGAATTACAAGGCGTGCCTTTAAGACTAGCAATTGGACCAAAAGACTTGGAGAGCGGTACAGTAGAGTTGGCTCGAAGAGATACATTAACCAAACAAGTTGTGAACTTAGAAAACCTAACCGCTACAGTTAAGACTTTGATTACTGAGATTCAAACAGCTCTATTTCAAAAAGCACTTGATTTTAGAGCAGATCACATTACACAAGTAGATACATTTGATGCATTTAAAACTGTTTTAGAAGAAAAAACAGGATTTATCTCGGCGCATTGGGACGGAACTACAGAGACAGAAGAGAAAATAAAAGAACTCACAAAAGCAACAATTCGTTGTATCCCAATAGATTCAAAATTAGAGGATGGCGTTTGTGTGTTTTCGGGTAAACCTTCTAAGCAACGCGTTTTATTTGCGAAAGCCTATTAATTTTAACTTTTTTTAAAAAAAGCTAGTAAGAAGTTGTAACATTTAAAAATAGTTGTATTTTTGCAACCGCATTAGAAATAATGCATGCTATTTGAAATAAAAACAGATTCGTTTAGATTTTGTTTTTGAGTGTAATAAATGGCCCGTTCGTCTATCGGCTAGGACGCCAGGTTTTCATCCTGGTAAGAGGGGTTCGATTCCCCTACGGGCTACAATTATTTAATAATAATAAAATTAAGAATTATGGCAAATCATAAGTCAGCTTTAAAAAGAATTAGAAGTAACGAGTCAAAACGTGTGTTGAACAAGTATCAGCACAAAACGACCCGTAATGCAATTAAAAATTTACGTGAATTAACGGATAAAAAAGAGGCTCAAAAATCATTTTCAAAAGTTTCTTCAATGATTGATAAGTTAGCCAAAAACAACATCATTCACGACAATAAAGCAGCAAACCTTAAGTCTGGTTTGTCTAAATTTGTTGCAGCACTATAAATGAATATACTGTGTTATCTTTAGTAGGGTAACTAAAGTATCCCTTAAAATTAAAAAATCCTGTGAAATTATTTTCACAGGATTTTTTTATGACTTAAAATGAGTAATGGTTTAATTACCCATTCATCGAGATTAAAAACTCCTCGTTGTTGCGTGTTTGTTTGAAACGTTCGTTGATAAACTCCATCGCTTCTACAGGGTTCATGTCTGCAAGGTACTTTCGCATTACCCA
>JAURPF010000035.1 GCA_030835325.1 Flavobacteriaceae bacterium
ACAATTGGCAATACTGCTGCACGTATGGTTATAGAGTCCATCAAAACCAAGCCAAAAGAGATGCAACAAGTGGTTGTGAGCTCTACATTATCGGTTCGAGAATCTTCTTAAAAAAAAATAAGTGCTGGCAGATGATGGTTTTTTAGCTGCGCATTCTTATTTAATGATATAAAAAAAACAGCCTTAATATTCAGGCTGTTTTTGGTTTATGGGATTAATATTTTGAGATGTATTATTTGCTAAATAATACCACTTCACTAACGACTACTTCCGTAGTATATCGTTTGTTACCTTCTTTATCGTCCCAAGAGCGGTTTGTTAATTTACCTTCAATTGCAATTTCTTTGCCTTTGGTAACATATTTTTCAATAATTTCGGCAGTTTTGTCCCAGGCAACGAGATTATGCCATTCTGTTTTAGTTTGTTTTTGTCCATCGGCATCTTTGTAATGCTCGTTTGTTGCTAATGAAAATTTAGCCAATTTTTTACCACTTTCTAAAGTGATTATTTCGGGGGTGTTCCCCAAGTTTCCAATTAACTGTACTTTGTTTCTAAGTGTGTTCATAATACATAATTTTTTAAGGTTATTACAGTTTTCCTATCGAACGATTCGACACTGCAAAAATGGGATGTCTTTCAAACGTTAGTCGGTTAATACTTGTTTAATTTCGTTTGTAATTGTTTGTAGTCGTTTGTAATTGAATAAAATAGTTCTATCTTTATGGTCTGTAATCAGAATTCAATTTCTTATGAAAAAACAATGTCTAGAGTGTAACGATTTCATTGTAGGAAGAACGGATAAGAAATTTTGTAGTGATGGTTGTCGGAACAGTTATAACAATCGAGTGAATAAAGATCAGAAAAATTTGATTCGAAACATCAACAATCGGTTGCGAAAAAATTGGCGTATTCTGGAAGCATTGAACCCCAATCAAAAAACCAAAACTACAAGAGATAAGCTTATTTCAGCGGGGTTTGACTTTAATTATTTTACCAGTATTTATACCACAAAGTCAGGTACAGTTTACTATTTTGTGTACGATCAAGGATATTTGCCCTTAGAAAACCACTATTATGCCTTAGTAAAACGTGAATAGGACATTTTTGAGCTACTGGTTTTCCCGAATATGGTCTAATAATTACCGTTTGTTACGTCATTTGACTGATGGTTACTTTGGTGTTGCAGCAACTTCAAAGGTTACATAAATTTGAGTTATGTAATTTAATATCTTACTTAAAAAAGTTAAATTGGTTAATTTTTGTAAAAACACCGCTCTCGCGGTGTTTTTTGTTTAAAACCAAGATTCATCCCGTTTAAATAGTAAGTAATTCCGATTATTACGTCAAATTGCCGTTTGTTACTTAGTTGTTGTGAGAAATGTAAGTCTAGTCTATATTCGTGTTATAGTTTTGTTTTACTATTCCTTAGTAAACTTAACAATTCTTAAAAGTTAAATTGGTTAATTTTTGAAAAACACCGCGAAAGCGGTGTTTTTTTTTGTTTTTAAACGAATAGAAAACTAATTTACTTTAAAAAAAATCGATTACATTTGACACAAATTTTTATAATTATGAAACAAATATTACTATTAATCCTTTGTTTTTCAACTCAAATTCAGGCACAAAACAAGTTAGACTTAGTTTCTCATTACAAGTCTTTTTATACCCAAATGCAACAACAGGGCGATGTCCAAGGGGTGATTAACGCCATTACCCACCTAGTTTTGTTGGAACCCAACGTGAAACGCAAAGATACTTTGGCAGCACTTTATATGAATGAAGGAAAGTATATGCAAGCTTTAAATCTAATTGGAATTGATCATCTCGAATCGGATACCAATTTAGCAACTGAAGTGAAAGCCGTTAGTTTAAAATCTCTCAACGAGCCTAAACGTGCCATTGAACATTATGAAGTTCTTTATAAAGAAAAACGTTCGGTTTCACTAGCATATGAATTAGCAGATTTAAAAATCCAAACAGGCGATATTATTGGTGCATCTGTACATATCACGTACGGAATTGCAAATGCTACCTCAGATATGATGAAGCCATACTATGAATCACAGACGCCTTATCAAGTTCCAATACTCGCTGGGTTTGTGTACTTGAAAGCGATTGCAAAGTTTAGAGAAAATCCAGAAACCAATCATGAGGCTTCTATTTTAATTTTAAATGAAGCTTTGAAATTAGCGCCTAATTTTAATATGGCAAATTTAGCTTTGGATGCGATTCGCGCTCAAAAAGATGCTCAAAAAACAGAGTAGTTCAAAAAAATGAAAAAAAAAGCAGCGTTATGGCGCTGCTTTTTTTTGTAGAAAATTACCAAATCCGAACGCGTTCTTCTTCTGGTAAGTACATTTTATCTCCTTCTTTGATGTCGAAAGCTTCATAAAAAGCATCAATATTTTTTAGCGGTTGGGTAGCACGCTGAATCCCTGGCGAATGGGGATCGGTTTTTATTTGTCTTCTTAAAGCATCTTCACGTGTTAAGGTTCTCCAAATAGTAGCCCAAGACATAAAAAAGCGTTGTTCAGCTGTAAATCCATCGATATCTTCTGGGCGTCCATTGGTTTCAAAAAACAGTTGAAGTCCATCATATGCTCCAAGTACGCCTCCTAGATCTCCTATGTTTTCTCCCAAAGTAAATTTTCCATTGATGTAAACACTGTCAATGACCTCAATTGCACTGTACTGTTCTGCCAAGGCATTTCCACGTTTTTCAAATTCGATTAAATCTTTTTCAGTCCACCAATTATTTACGTTTCCATCGCCATCAAATCGCGCACCAGAATCATCAAAAGCATGTGAAATTTCGTGTCCAATAACGGCCCCTATTCCACCATAATTGACGGCTTCATCGGCTGTGTAATTATAAAATGGGGGTTGTAAGATTGCTGCTGGAAATACAATTTCATTGTTTAATGGATTGAAATAGGCGTTTACAGTTTGAGGTGGCATTCCCCATTCGGATTTGTCAACAGGTTGGCCAATTTCGGAGATATTTTTTTTCAGACTCCATTCAGATACTGCCAACATATTTTCGGCAAAGCTATTGCCTTCTTTGATTTGTAATTCAGAATAATCTTCCCACTCGTCTGGGTATGCAATTTTAACGGTAAATTTATCAAGTTTTTCTATGGCTTTGGCTTTGGTTTCTTCACTCATCCAATCCAATACCTGAATTCTATTTTGAAATGCTTTGATCACATTTGCAATCATTTTTTCTGCTTTTTCTTTTGCTTCTGGTGGAAATTTAGCTTCTACATACAGTTTTCCAATCGCTTCTCCTACAGTTCCATTGACTGTTCCTAGGGCGCGTTCTTCTGGGGGGCGTTGAGCTTTGGAACCACTGAGTGTTTTGCTGTAAAACTCCCAATTAGCCGTTTCAATTTCTGGTGATAAATAGTCCGCAGCATTGTCGAGTGTACTCCAAGTCATTAAGGTTTTTATATCCTCAATAGGTGTGGTGCTAAGAAAGGAATTTAAGGCTTTCATATAGGTTGGTTGCATCACTAGTACAGTGTCTAAAGCTTGCGTAACTCCAATATCTTTAATGAACTTATTCCAATCAATTTCTGGAGTTAGGGCATTTAATTCTTTTAAAGAGCGTGGATTGTTAAAGTTACGGACATCACGGCTTTGTACTTTGTCCAATCGAGGTTCTGCCAATTGAGTTTCCAATGCAAGAACACGTTGTGCAGCCGCTTGAGCTGCTTCCTCGTCGTAATTGATAAATCCAAACATACGAGCGACGTGTGCTACATATTGTTCTCTAATCTCTTTGGTCTTTGTGTCTTTATCGAGGTAATAATCACGTTGCAATCCCAATCCACCAGGAAATACCCAAGCAGTATTCATGCTGCTGTCGTTTAAATCGGCTTCCGCACCAATACCTGCAAAGGGCGCTGAAACCCCCACTGTTTTTGCATACACAGTTTGCATGTCTGCTATGTTTTGAATGCTATTGATTGCGTCTAAAAGTGGAAGAATTGGAGTGATGCCTGCTTTTGTTCTGGCAACAGAGTCCAGTTCAGATTCAAATACCAACAAGGCTTTTTTCTGATCCGATCCTTCTTCGTAAGTACCGAGTTCTTTTGAAGTTTTTAGGATGTCAAGTACATCTTTCCGGGTTGATTTTCTTAGAACCCCAAAGCCACCCCATCGCGACTCGTCATCCGGAATGGTATTGGTTTTCATCCAATTGCCATTAACATAATCATAAAAATTATCTTTTGGACTCTCAGAGGTGTCCATATTTTCTAGGATAATACCAGGGATCTTTTCAGCTTCTGAAAACTGTTTTTTCGATTCGGTTTTGCATGCATGAAAACTCAAGAGTCCAAATACACACAGAACGCTAAGTTGTTTTAAGTTCATATGTTTTCTTTTTTAATTGATTGTTATATACGAGACTCACAAATAACTAAAAATGTTACAGTTATAGTTGATATTTAACATAAGTTTAATTTTTTCAAAACCAGTGCAGTATTTAGTTGTATGAATTCAAATTAAGTGTAGTGATATTTTGAATGCCTAAATTGGTTTAAGAATTTGTTGAGCTTCTTTTTCGCGGGTTTTATTTATTTGAAAAATTAA
>JAURPF010000036.1 GCA_030835325.1 Flavobacteriaceae bacterium
GACTCTAACGATCTTATTGTTCTTCGTAGTTTTGACACGCAATTGAATGGCGGGAAATCCATTCGAGTTTCACAAGAATAAAACAAGTGTTAATCCACAATCGCTTGGTAGACCAATGCTTTTAGTTTTTGATGATCATCTAAAGTGATGGGAACGACTTGTGTGAAATACACAACAAATAACTTTTCTTCGGGGTTTACAAAATAACTACTGTGGTATGCCCCACCCCATCCGTATTCTCCAACGCTGCCAAGTACGCCGCGATCTCCAAGATTATTTGTAATCGAAAATCCAAGTCCAAATCCAGTACCCCAATCCCAAGGAAAGGTCACATCTTTGTAATAATCACCGCCTAGATGATCTGCGATCATAAGTTCTACTGATTTTCTAGACAAAATACGATTGCCATTATAAACTCCTCCGTTTAGAAGCATTTGTAGAAACCTGGCATAATCATCAGAAGTACTGAGCAAACCAGCACCCCCAGAGAAGCTTTTACGAGGCCCAACGACATAGTGCCCTTGCGACTCTTCCTCACCTTTATCATCTGCGCGCACAAGTTTATTGTTCTTTTGATTATAAACAACGCTTAATCGTGACACCTTTTCGTTTGGCAAATAAAAGTGGGTGTCAACCATCCCGATAGGGTCAAGGATTCGTTCTTTCAGAAAAACGTCTAGAGACTTCCCAGAAACCACCTCAATCACTGCTCCTAAAATATCCGTGTTATATCCATAGACAAAGGATTCCCCAGGATGCGCATCCATTGGTAGCTTTGCCATGTCTCGAACCGACTCCAATATGCTTTCTTCCTTATGAGCAAAATACCACCCTTGCAAGTCTGCTTTTTTCCATTGACTTGCAGCTGGGCCAAATCCATAACCAACCCCTGCTGTGTGTGTGAGCAAGTCTCTTATTCGAATTGGCCTTTTTGCCTTTACCACTCTGTATCCTTTTTTTCCTTTGGACACAGCAACTTTTGTATTTTTAAATTCTGGAATATATGTAGCCAAAGAATCGGATAATAACAATTTGCCGTCTTCTTGCAACATCATAATTCCTACACTAACCAATGCTTTTGTTTGAGAGGCGATCCTGAAAATCTTATCATTGGTCATGGGAATCTTGTTTTCCATATCACGCAACCCAAAAGATTTGTGATACACGATTTTCCCATTTCTAGCAACTAGTATCACCGAACCTGGTAATTTTTGATCATCAATGTAATTTGTAAAAACATTATCAATATTTGAGAGGCGTTCTGAGGACATGCCGTTATTTTCAGCAAGGTCTGGCGTGAGTTGCTGACTAAACCCAAGGAAGCACCATGTAAGTAAGGCGAAAAAGAGCTGAGAGCGAAAGCGATTTATAGACATATTAAGTTTTTTTTTAATTGAAGTTTGACAAGCTATGTTTGACGTGACAGACTATTGTTTGGATTTTATCGATCAAACAAATTAAAAACAGAAATTTAAATGTAAAACAATTTATTTATTGTAATTAAAAGTTGCAGTCAAAATGCAGCAATTATAAATTCTAATGATTTCCCACTTATGAATATATTTATATGAAGTACTAAAAGAATATAACCTTAAAATATAATGTATGAATCGTAGGAGTTTTCTGATTAATAATTCAAGAATAGCCCTTGGCGTATCTCTGATTCCCACAACTGTTTTTTCAATGTATGACAACGCTTGTTTTACAAAATTTATTTCCAAAAGACCCCCTAAAGACAAAAGGACATTCAAAAGCGAAGCCGTTGAAGAAATCATTAAAGAAGTAAAAAAATCAATCGTTAACCCAGAACTCGCTTGGATGTTTGAAAACTGCTACCCAAATACATTAGATACAACTGTAGATTATGAAGTGATTGATGGAAAACCTGATTCTTTTGTAATTACTGGAGATATTGATGCCATGTGGTTAAGAGATTCTACGGCTCAAGTCTGGCCATATATGCCATTGATCAATAAAGATCCAAAAATTAAAAATCTCATATTAGGATTGATAAATCGACAAGTTAAGTGTGTGTTGACTGACCCATATGCAAATGCTTTTTTTAAGGACTTAACCAGAATATCAAAATGGTCAACTGATATTCCTACACCAAAACCAGGAGTACATGAACGAAAATGGGAAATAGACTCTCTTTGCTATTTTATTCGACTTTCTTATCACTATTACAAAATATCTGGAGACAAAAGCTTTATGGACAGTGACTGGGATAAAGCAGCTCGGCTTGTTGTTGGAACGTTTAGAGCTGAGCAGCGCGAAAATGGTACTTCACCTTATTCATTCTCAAGAGAACATTCGATGACCGTTGGGCTAGCTCAATTTTATGGTAAGGGTGCACCAACAAAATACACTGGATTAATTCATTCCATCTTCCGACCTTCAGACGATGGGACACTCCTTCCTTATTTGATACCCTCAAATATATTTGCGTATGTATCTCTAGCTCAACTTTCTGAATTATTCAATATTGATAATAAAGATGTTGATTTTTCAAAAGAATGTATATCATTTTCAACTCAGGTTAAATCAGCTGTAGAAAAATATGCCATTAAAGAACATCAAGATTTTGGAGAAATATATGCGTATGAAATTGACGGTTTTGGAAATGCTTTATTTATGGATGACGCCAATGTTCCTTCATTGATGTCATTGACATACATTGGGGGGCATTCTGCTAAAGATCCTATTTATAAAAACACACGGAAATTTTTGGTTAGCGAGAGCAACCCTTGGTTCCTCAGAGGTAAAGCAGCAGAGGGGCAGTCAAGCCCACACACAGGAAGGGAAAACATATGGCCAATGGGAATTATCCTCCGTGGTATCACTTCAGAAGATGAAAATGAAATCATTATGTGTTTAAAAATGCTCAAGGAAACACATGCAGATACCGGCTTTATGCACGAGTCTTTTCATAAGGATGACCCTTTTGATTTTAGTCGTTCATGGTTTGCATGGGCCAATACCCTTTTTGGAGAATTTATTATTAAAGTTTACCATGAGCGACCTTGGGTTTTAAAAAATAATTTATCATAGCTTTCAAGGTTGTGATGTCAGGGTAGTTGTAGAATGTGATCGCAGTCATGGTACCTATTGTTGGAGGCCTTATTGCTGGTGTCGCTTATACAATAATCTTCGTTTTGAAAAAGCCAAGTGAAAATCGTATAAAAAGTCCAGTGTATGTTTCGAAAACAAGTCAATTGGGACTACTTAAAACAATAAAACGGTTATACTGTATATAGTATAGCCGTTTTTTATATTTGCGTTAAAATTTCTAAGAATGAAAAACAAAGTGCTGTTAACAGGAATTTCAGGCTACATAGGAAACCACTGCGCTGTAGCATTATTAAAAAGTGGTTATTCTGTAAGAGGTTCTGTTCGAGCCCTTTCAAAATCGGCAAAGGTTATAGAAGCAATTAAGAAAGAAGTAGATCCAAAGGACAATTTAGAGTTTTGCGAGTTAGACCTGCTAAGCGATGATGGTTGGGATGATGCAGTAAAGGGTTGTGCGTTTGTCATACACGTGGCCTCTCCATTTATCAATTTTGAGCCAAAAGATGAAAATGAATACATCAGACCAGCTGTTGATGGTACAATGAGAGCTTTGAAAGCTGCAAAAAATGCAGGCGTAAAAAGAGTTGTTTTAACTTCATCAATAGTTTCGATGTTAGGAAGTGCTGATAAATCTATCAAAGTCGATTCAGAAACATGGACAGATGTTAAAGCAAAAAATGTTTCTGCATATGCAAAAAGTAAAACCTTAGCAGAACAAGCTGCTTGGGAGTTTATCAATAGTCAATCCGACACCTCAAAAATGGAACTCGCTGTTGTGAATCCAGGACCTGTTTTTGGACCAACTCTTTCAGGAGACTTAACGGGAGCCTCTATGAGTATGTTCACAAAAATGCTTCAAGGAAAAATGCCCATGATTCCTCAAGCCTCAATTAATATGTCAGACGTAAGAGACATTGCTAAAATACATGTACTGGCACTTGAAAATGAAAAAGCAAACGGAAAAAGATTTATTGTAACTACCGAAGAACCTTATGCTTTTCAAGAAGTGGCCAAAACACTTAAATCGAATGGATATGAAAAAGTAAGTACTAAGTTAGCTCCTAACTTTTTACTCAAACTTTTAGGCAATGTTGATAGGGAAGCAAAAAGCATGAGACCCTTTATTGGTAATACTTATAATGGCGACATTTCCTTAACAAGGAAAACGTTTGACTGGAAACCCATTCCCTTTGAAAAGATTGTTTTAGATACAGCAAAATCAATTGAATCCTATCTAAACAAAAATTGATTGATGAATCATTTGAGTTAACAATTCAAAAAATAAAATCCGAATATAAAACTGAAATGCAAAAAAACGAAGAAAATATCATCGTAGTATTAGATGGTTATTGCGTTTTGTGTAACAGATTTGCTCATTGGCTAGCTCAAAAAGATAAAAAACAAAAAGTTTACTTTACAACTTTTGAAAGTCAATTCATCAAAAACAACCATGCAGACATCACACTTAAAAATAGCGTAATTGTTATAGATTCGGATAGGAAGATTCATCAAAAATCAAGAGCTGTCATATGCTGTTTTAAAACAATAAACTACAATAGAATCTTTTTGAAACTATTTAAAATAGTACCCTGTCAAATTTCAGACATTCTATATACTATTATCGCAAAAAGCAGATATAAATTATTCAAGAAGAAACAAAATTGTTCTATTCCAAATAACATAGCCATACAGCGTATTTTGAAATAAAAATAAAACCTCTATTTGTTGTCAAGAAAATGATTGAGCAGAATAGTTTTTACCACACCTTAAAATCCGCTTAATACAGTTACAGAAAGCTTGCCACGATTCGGTAAACGTATTTTTAGTATTGTGGTTTATTCATTGGCAATATTTGAGATTGTAAAAATGCATCCCTGCAAGTAGTAGTGCAGTAGATCAATCATAAATTGATGACTCTTAAGATATCAACATAGCCTACTATTTTTGACTTCCAATATCCCTCAAGCTTAGCTATTTTAACATGAGATTTTCGATTTGGTGCATGAATAAACGAATTGGCCCCTAAAAAAATTCCAACGTGAGAAACAGAACTGGATTGCTTTGTTTGGAAATAAATGATATCGCCAATTTTAATCTTTTTTAAGTCATACGAAAAAATATTCCGCCACTTTTTATATTGCAGAGAAGTTGTTCTAGGGATAAGTTTATTATGTGTTTTTTTTACAACCCATTGCACATATCCGCTACAATCAAAGCCTGTTGGGTCGTCACCACCCCATATGTATGGAATGCCTATATATTTTTTTGATTCGATAACAATTCTTGACCTATCATCTATAGCACTATAGGTTTCGTCAGGTTTGGCTAATGACGGTTTTACAACAATTTTACTTAAATCTACCTTTTTTTTCCATAGAGAAATATCGTCTTGATAAAGATCATATTCCTTTTGTTGTTGAATAATAATTGAATCGTATTCACTTTCAATAATGTCAAAAACATTTTCTTGGCCTTTAAGAATATTAAAGGAGCAAAAAAGAGCCAATATTAAAGTTACTCTAATCAATTAAGTCGTTAATTCCTTTTGATATTTTAGAACCTAGCTTTCCGAAGTTTAATCTTTGTGAAGCCCTAAGCTCCTCATATTTTTTTTCCAAAATGGTTAAATCTCGCACAAATTGATTCAACTGCCTATCATCCTCATCACTTAAATTTACCAGAGGAAGCATGGATGTGGTAACGTTAAGTTTATTCCTATACTCAGCTACTTTTTGCTTTAAAAGTTTTTTGTCGTCCAAATATCCAATCGATAGAAAATTATTCAAACTTGAGGAGTCAAAATCGAGATTGGTTTTAAAATACTTATAAAGTTCTTTTTTATATGTTTCTTTGTTCAACGACATTATTACAATGTCACCACACACATTAATTTTTGGGTTAATTATTAGTGCTCTGGAAACGTAATTAAAATTTGATTTTGATTTCTTTTTGCCTCTAGAGTCCATCTTTTTTGAAGAAGAAATGGAAACAGATGAATCAATAAAACTTGAGATTTGATTTGACAATTGATTTTTCATTTGATCAATCAACTCTGGATCATGTATTTCCTGACCTTCAGCAAGTTTTCGTTTGACAAAATAATCATCATCGGAAGTTGCGCATTGAGAAAACGCAAAACCTCCGAAAAAGAATAAACACGCTATAAGTTTAGATGTATTAGTTGCCCCCAAGTGTTTTGACAATTTTTTCAATATCCAATTTATAAACCGCCCTGTACTTATAAATTCTTTGGTCTTCATTGTAGTATAGAGCATCCTCTACCAAAGTCATATTATTAGTAGCTGCTTTAGTGATGATCGTTCTTTTAGCTTCAATGTCGAGCTGACCGACCTTGTTATTGATAGACTGAGAGGCATCTTGTTTCACAGCAGAATTTACCATAGCTTCAGCCTTAGTGGCAAATTCTATAGATGCATTAACTACTGAAAGTCTTCTGGCCTCACCTTCATCTCCGTGTTCGCCAAGAACTATAGCATAATATTCGTTATCATTATCTTGATATTTTCGTGATTCAATACCTGTTTCAATTCGTTTATCTCCTGACATTTTGTGTATGTTTTTTGCACCACAAGAGACAAAAAGGATAGATATTAAAATAATATAAATTGTTTTCATAAAGATTATTTAAATTTTAATGCAAAGTAAAGAAATTAATGCACATTGTTCTTTTAAACAGTTTTACTTTTTTTGATTCACAACTTGTAGGAGATTTAACGGTAAGTATGTGAGGCATGTTAAAACCTTTAAAAACATTTTTTGTATCTTCGTATTGTTATTAGCAATCAAACTTTTAAGTTCATGAAAAAAATAGCTGGCGTTTTACTTATTATCACTTGTTTCTTGTTTTTTATTGATTCATTGATTAGCATTTCTGAACGTATGAGTTGGGATTATTCTACTAGTTTTAGTAGTTTTTCTTACATCTTTTTAACTCCTTTTTTTTATTTTACCCTACTATTAGTTGGGGTAAACATGTTGATTGAAAAAAATGCTTCGCAAACCGATTCGAGTCTATCACCTGCGAGTCAAGTA
>JAURPF010000005.1 GCA_030835325.1 Flavobacteriaceae bacterium
CGTTTGTTAGACGCCGCCTCTGAAGCCTCCAAAGGAAAAGCAAAAATTGGATCGACCCTCAAAGGAATTGGACCAACATACATGGACAAAACTGGTCGAAATGGCATCCGTGTTGGTGATTTAGAACTAGACAATTGGAGAAGTAAATACCGTGCTCTTGCAAATAAACACGAGTCTATGGTTAAATTTTACAACGTTGATTTAGAATACAATTTAGAGGAATTAGAAACAAAATTTTTTGAAGCAGTTGACGTCTTAAAATCTCTAAAATTCATAGATTCTGAAGAATATTTACACCAAGCATTACGGGATCAAAAATCAATTTTAGCAGAAGGTGCTCAAGGCTCTTTATTAGATATTGATTTTGGAACCTATCCATTTGTAACCTCTTCAAATACAACAGCAGCAGGTGCTTGTACAGGGTTAGGAATTGCTCCGAATACTATTGGAGAAGTTTTTGGAATTTTTAAAGCATACACCACACGAGTTGGCTCTGGCCCCTTCCCTACTGAACTCTTTGATGAAGACGGTGAAACCATGGGACGTGTAGGAAATGAATTTGGGGCCACTACAGGACGTTCACGTCGTTGTGGTTGGTTGGATCTTGTAGCCCTACGCTACGCGTGTCAAGTCAATGGAGTTACACAACTTATGATGATGAAAGCCGATGTTCTATCTGGTTTTAAATCGTTAAAAGTTTGTACTGCCTACAACTACAAAGGGAATGTTATTCACCATTTTCCTTACAATGTTGAACCTGAAAACATCACACCAATTTATACGGAATTTGAAGGATGGAAAGAAGATTTAACAGAAATGAACAATGAATCAATACTTCCAAATGCATTGAATACATACATTGATTTTCTTGAAAAAGAACTTCAAATTCCAATCAAAATTGTTTCTGTAGGACCCGATCGAAAACAAACAATTTTTAGGTAAGAAGCAAAATCTATCCTTTGGGTAGATTTTTTTTTAGAACTTAAAATAATCTTAAGTTTTATCTAAAGAACTCAATATTACCTATTTTTGTAACAAACTAAAGTACGTTGAAACATAAAAGCATTTATTACTTTATATGCATTCTATTTTTTGTAGGATCCACCTTACATGCACAAGAGCGACGAAGAATCGAAATTGATTATGCTCCATTTATGACCTTTGACGAATCTAAACCCGATGCGACAATTCTTACTAGAGACAATTCAAAACAAGTCCACATCAAACATGAGGGGATTGAGTTGTGGTGTGATGAAGCCATTTATTATGGGAAACAAGATTTTATAGAAGCCTACGGTAAAGTTCGTGTCAAACAGGGGGATACAATCAATATGACCTCTAAATATGTTGAATACAGTGGAAAAACACAATTGGCATTTGCTAGCGGCTCAGTAGTTTTAACCGATCCAAATTCTGAGATTACCACTGACACCTTGTATTTTGACAGAGTTAAACAACAAGCTTTTTATAGAAGTTCAGGAAAAGTGGTTCGGGATACCACAGGAACCATCACAAGTACAATTGGACGTTATTACATGAAGTCCAAAAAATATCAGTTTGTAAACAATGTCAAACTGGTCAATCCAGAATACGTTATTAAATCCAACCAACTCGATTTTTATACCCTTTCGGGTTTTGCATTTTTATTTGGACCCACAACAATTACTAGCGAAACCAGTGTGATTTATTGCGAACGCGGATTTTATAACACTCAGAACGATACAGGCTATTTTGTAAAAAACTCTAAAATAAATTACGATGAGCGCGTTGTAGAAGGGGATAGTATATATTTTGATCGAACCAAAAGTTTTGCATCTGCAACCAATAATATTACCATCACCGATACTCTAAATAACTCCCTTGTGAAAAGTCATTATGCTGAAGTTTTCAGAGAAAAAGATTCTGTATTTGTAACCAAACGCGCATTGGCAATTACCCTTCAAGAAAACGACTCTATTTTTGTTCATAGTGACACCTTAATGGTAACTGGAAAACCAGATAAAAGAATTACCAGAGCCTATTATAATGCAAAAATTTATAAATCTGATTTAAGTGGCAAAGCCGATTCTATACACATGAATCAAAAAACAGGACTGACACAACTCATTAATTTAGACCAAAACACCACAAATGATCCATTCTACAAAGTTCAGCATCCCATTTTATGGAATCTAAAAAACCAAATCACTGGAGATTCTATTCATTTAATTTCAAATTCTAAAACCGAAACCTTAGATTCATTAAAAGTCTTTGACCATGCATTTATAATCAGTAAGGACAGTCTTGGAGATGGCTATAATCAAATTTCAGGTCAAAAATTATTTGGCTTATTTAAAAATAATAGCTTGTCAACCATTGACATTATTAAAAACGCCGAAAGTATTTATTACCTCAGAAATGAAGCTAATGAATTGGTGGGGATCGACAAGTCAAAATCAGGTTCGATAAAAGTATGGGTATCTGAAAACACGATAGACGAAATTCGTAAATACAATCAAATTGGTGGAAAAACGTATCCTGAAATTGAATTCCCCGAAAATGAAAAAATTCTCAAAGGGTTTCATTGGCGTGAAACAGAACGTCCAACGAGTGTAGAAGATTTATTTAAAGACGATGCACCACTCGTACTTCCCTCAATTAAAGGCTTAGACGCCTACATCCCGCAGGAAGAATTTTTTGATTCTAAATTGTTAGAACGAGTAGAAAAAGCAGGTCCAACCCCAATAGAGAATTTAGAATCTCCAAATAAAATAAAAAACAAAGCGGCTCGGAAATTACCTAATAAATTTTTAAAAACACCTGAAAAACTTAAAAAACCAAAAAATAAAAATTGATTACAAACGATTTTTTTAAACACCAAGCACAAACCACGCCTCATCCCTTAGCGATGGAAATATCTTATGCGGAAGGATCGTATATCTACGATCAAAATAAAAAGCCGTATTTAGATTTTGTTGCCGGAGTATCTGCCTGTAGTTTGGGACATCGCCATCCAAAAGTTGTAGCGGCCATTAAAAAACAACTGGACTCGTATATGCATGTAATGGTTTATGGAGAATACATCCAATCCCCTGCTGTAAAGCTGACCAAATTACTCGCTTCACATTTACCAAAAAATCTCGATAAAACATATTTGACCAACTCGGGCACAGAAGCAATTGATGGTGCTATGAAACTAGCAAGACGTTATACAGGAAGGTCGGAAATAATCGCTGCCAAAAACGCCTATCATGGAAATACAATGGGAGCCCTGAGTATTATGGGATATGAAGAACGAAAACAACCCTTTCGACCCCTTATTCCAGACATACGATTTATAGAATTTAATAATCCAGACCTATCTAGAATCACTACAAAAACAGCGGCAGTAATCTTGGAAACCATTCAAGGAGGTGCTGGTTTTATTGAACCTAAAAATGGCTATTTAACAAGAGTTCAAGAAAAATGCAATGAAGTGGGTGCCCTCTTAGTATTAGATGAAATACAACCTGGAATAGGACGCACAGGAACACTCTTTGGATTTGAAAATTACAACTGCATTCCAGATGTTGTCGTAATCGGAAAAGGACTCGGAGGCGGCATGCCTATTGGTGCTTTTACTGCCTCTGAACACATGATGGACAGTTTGTCAGAACATCCTAAGCTAGGTCATATTACCACCTTTGGTGGGCATCCTGTCATTGCTGCTGCTGCCCTAGCAACTTTAGAAGAAATTACCACAAGTAACTTAATAGCAGACACCTTAGTAAAAGAAGCCTTGATCCGAAAACACCTCCAACATCCCCTCATAAAAGAAATTAGAGGAAAAGGTTTGATGCTGGCTTTACTGTTAGATTCTTCAGAAATTGCCAACAAAGTTGTGTTACAAGCCAAAGAAAATGGATTGATTTTATTTTGGTTGCTCTATGAACCAAAAGCAGTTCGGATATCTCCACCACTGACGATCTCCGAAGAAGAAATTGTAAAAGGATGTCATATAATCCAAAATATTCTAAATTCTCTTCAAACACAAACTGTTAATTAATTTGTTGAAAACATTCGAGGTTTTTGAGTGTATCAAACGGATATAACCTTAAATTTATTTTAGTAATTAAAATCATTTTATGGAGTTCAGTCAATCTGAAGAAAATGAAGAAATAGCACTCTCAAAATTTGAGTCGATGTTAAAAACCAATAGCGTGTTTTTCTTTGATTCTAATGAGTTTGAAAACATCATTCATCACTATTTAGAAAGTGGTAAAATTGCACTTGCAAAAAAAGCCATCAAACTCGGATTGAGTCAGCATCCCACTTCTTTAAATCTTAAATTATTTCAAGTTGAAATCTTAATTTTTGAAAATAAATTTAATGAAGCCGATCGTCTGCTCTCCCCCCTCTTTGAAATTGAGCCTAACAATGAAGAACTCTACATTCAAAAAGCAAATATATATTCTAAAAAAGACCAGCACGAAAAAGCGATTGATGTCTTTAAAAAAGCAATTGAAATTGCAGATGACAGTGCCGATCTCTATTCCTTAATTGGAATGGAGTATCTGTTTTTAGAACAATATCAAGATGCAAAACAAAATTTTAAGAAATGTATTGAGCTAGATGTAGAAGATTACTCTGCACTCTATAACATCATCTATTGTTTTGATTTTTTAGATGAAACTATGGAAGCAATTGAATACCTAAATAGTTATTTAAGTAGAAATCCATACAGCGAAGTCGCTTGGCACCAACTTGGCAAACAATATGTAGAAACCAAACAACTTGTCAAAGCCATTACGGCGTTTGATTTTGCAATTATTTCTGATGATACTTTTATCGGAGCTTACCTGGAAAAAGCAAAAGTATTAGAAAAATTAAA
>JAURPF010000037.1 GCA_030835325.1 Flavobacteriaceae bacterium
ATTTTCAATTTTATAGTTTTCAAATTTAGAAGTATTTGAAACGGAGGCATTTAATTTATCGGTAATTTGTATCTTGTTATAGCCATACACTCTAAGAATTTCCTCAATGACATCAACCTCGCGTTGTACATCATTTCTATAGGCGGGAATGGTGAGCCCTAAACCACTTTCTGTAACATTATTCACTTTTATTTCTAAAGCACTTAAAATACTTTTAATGGTTTCTTTGGGAAGTTTTTCTCCAATGAGTTGATTTGTTTTTTCAAAAGTTAAAAACACTTGAGCATCTTCAATCTTTTTAGGGTATTCATCGACTAGATCACTTGATATTTTCCCACCAGCAATTTCGATAATTAATATCGCGGCTCTTTTCAGAGCATATTCAGTAATATTTGGATCAATTCCACGTTCAAAACGGAAAGATGCGTCTGTATTGAGTGCATGTCTTTTTGCCGATTTTCGAATGCTTATGGGGTTAAAATAAGCACTTTCTAAAAATATTGATTTTGTTTCATTAGATACTCCTGAGTTTTCGCCTCCAAAAACGCCTGCAATACATAGCGGTTTTTCGGTATCACAAATCATAAGATCTTCTTCGTGAAGTGTACGTTCCACTCCATCAAGAGTTACAAATTTTGTACCTGTTTTGACTGTTTTTACAATGATTTTTTTACCAGATATTCGATCTGCATCAAAAGCATGTAAGGGTTGTCCCAAATCGTGCAACACATAATTTGTTGCATCAACTATATTATTGATAGGACTTAATCCGATTGATTTCAGTCGGTTTTGTAACCATTGGGGAGAGTCTTTAACAACAATATCAGAAATTGTCAAACCACAATAACGAGGGGCCTTTAATTTATCCTCAATATTAACATCGATTTTTAGACTTCGGTCATCTACATGATATGCCGTCACAGAAGGACTTGTTAATTTAGCGTTGATCCCATGTTGTGACAAACCAGCCATCAAATCCCTAGCAGTTCCATAATGGCTCATGGCGTCTGCACGGTTTGGTGTTAATCCGATATCAAATACAAAATCATCTTCAATTTCATAGTGATTTGCTAAAGAGCTTCCAATTTCGAGAGAATCCTCCAAAACCATAATTCCGTCGTGAGATGCTCCCAAGCCCAATTCATCTTCTGCACATAACATTCCATGACTTTCTTCGCCCCGAATTTTGCCTTTTTTGATAGTCCAAGCTTCACCCTCAGCAGAATATAAAGTGGTTCCAATGGTTGCAACAGCAACTTTTTGGCCTTTAGCCACATTTGGAGCGCCACAGACAATCGAAAGAGGTGCTTCAGATCCAACATCAACAGTTGTGATTCGCAGTCGATCGGCATTGGGATGTTTTTCACAACTGAGCACTTGTCCAACAATGATCCCTTTTAATCCACCTTTAACGGATTGAAAGGGTTCTAAACCTTCAACTTCTAAACCTAAATCCGTAAGGAGTTCAGATGTTTTTTCTGCAGTCCAATCTATTTTTATAAATTGTTTTAACCAGTTATACGATATCTTCATTATGAGGATTTATAGCTTTTCAGCAAATATAAAATAAAGGGATTAGCTTTCAAATTAAAAGCCCAACCAATGCGGAGGGCTTATGTAATCTTTTTTTAGATTCAGGTGACTATTGGCCAGAAAGAGCTTTGACTTCGTTTTCAATCATTTCATAGAATTGATCAATTTTAGGAAGTACAACCACACGCGTGCGTCTGTTTTTGGATCTATTCATGGCAGTCTCGTTATCTGTTAATGGTACATAACTACTACGTCCCGCTGCTATTAATTGTGCTGGATTAACGCCCATGCCTTGTAAGATTCTAATCACTGATGTAGAACGTTTTACACTCAAATCCCAGTTGTCAACTAAAACACCATTAGAATACGACCGACTATCCGTATGTCCTTCAATCATCGCCTCAAAATTTGGCTTATCGTTAATAACTTTAGCTACTTTTTCTAAAACAACTTTTGCTTTTTCAGTAACTACGTAACTCCCACTTTTAAATAATAATTTATCAGCAATGGAAATATAAACAACCCCTTTTTCTACATTTACTTCGATGTCTGGATCATCAATCCCGACTGATTTTTTCAAACTTGAAACAATCGCCAAAGTAATACTGTCCTTTTTAGAGATAGCATCTTGTAAACGATTAATTTTTAAATCTCTTTCTTGAAGACTTTCTAAGGTTTTTTCTAAATTATCGGCTCCTTTGGTAGTCAATAGAGTCATCTGTTCTGTACTGCTAATGAGCGCATCGTTCGTTTTTCTCAAATCGTATAATTGATCTCTAAGAGCTGTTAGGTTTGCATCTGCAACCGCTTTATCAGATAAGCAACTGTTGAGTTTTACAGTGGCTGTATTTAACAAATCTTCAGTGTTTTTCAATTTTTCTTGTGCAGCTACCAATTCTTTTTTAGCACTACATGAAGTAAGCACGATTAATGCTGTAACTCCTAATACAAATATTCTTTTCATCCTAATTTTTTTAAAAAAGTAAAATTATAAAATTATTACACTTAATACTAAAATTAATATAAGTTTTTTAACTTATGAAAATACTTTTTATTCCTCACAAAATAAGACCAAACGATTGATGGAAGTTGGTGGTGTGACTTTCTAGTAGGATGTTGATGTCTGAAATGCAGTAAATAAGGGAGTGTTTTGTAAAAACTTCCGTGTGCTTTAACAACAGCAATCATGTGCTTTGGTTTAGCTGTTAATAAAAATCGAATCCCTGCAATTCCATCTAAGATTAATCTTAAAAGCACCACAATCAACAGAGGCTTATTGGTGTTTTTAACTAGGGTAAATAAGCTGTTTCTAAAATTTAAAAAAGTCTTTTTAGGATTAGAGGACTTTAAACTTGCCCCACCAACATGATAAACTGTCGATTTCCCTACATAAGACACGGTCATGCCTTTATTTTGTGCACGCCAACACAAATCAATTTCTTCCATGTGAGCAAAAAACTTAGAATCGAATCCTCCCAAATCTTTAAAGGCATTTGCCCTTATAAATACACAAGCTCCTGAAGCCCAAAAAACGTCTTTTTGGTCGTCGTATTGCCCTCGATCTTCCTCCAGAGTATCAAAAATCCGTCCCCTACAAAACGGGTATCCTAATTGATCAATGAAGCCCCCACCAGCTCCGGCGTATTCAAACATGTTTTTGTGATGGTAGTCTAATATTTTAGGTTGGATGATGGCCGTTTTTGCTTCGACTTTAAATAGGTCTATAATTGGTTTTAACCAGTTTTTTGTCACTTCAATATCGGAATTTAATAAACAAAAAATATTCGCATCTATTTGTTTTAAGCCTTCATTATAGCCATCAGCATATCCAAAATTATGTGGAAGTTTTATACAGTTGACATTAGGGAAATGTGTTTCTAAAAATGAAACCGAAGAGTCATTAGAAGCATTGTCAATCACATAAATGTTGTGTCCATCAGAATAATTAACCACTGAAGGTAGAAATG
>JAURPF010000038.1 GCA_030835325.1 Flavobacteriaceae bacterium
GAAAATTATGACACTGCAATTGGGTATGCAGAAATTATTCTCGACAATTTCAAAACAGATACATACATTAAAAGTGATGCCTACATTATTATTGCGCGTGCAGCAATGAAAACTAACAATGAAGCCAAAGCACGTGCCGCCTATGCCCAGCTAAAAACCATTGCCACAGGAGAGCCAGGAGCAGAAGCGCAGTATTTTGAAGCCTATTTTAAATATCTTGATGGAACCCATGAATCGTCCAATGAAAGTGTCCAAGTACTGATTAAAAAGTTCTCCAGTTATAAATATTTTGCTTCCAAAGGGTTAATTATTATGGCTAAGAATTTTCTGGTACTTAACGATGTATTTCAAGCTACATACATCTTAGAAAATGTAATTCAAAATTTTACCGAATTTCCAGAGATTACTGCCGAAGCACAAGTCGAATTGGATCGGATCAAAACTGAAGCTGCCAAAACAAATGCATCAATTGAAGTCGATTCTGAAAATGAAAACTAATTATATGAACAGCAGATTAATAAAACAGCTTTGTTTAGTATCCATTTTGATGCTTTTGTTTAAAACAAACAATTTATGCGCACAAAATAAAGAGTCCCGTTCTCAAGATACGATTGACACCCAAGTTGTAAGTATAGTAAAACCTTACACACCAAAAATATCTGACGCATTTAAGTTAAAGCAAACCCCCCGTATGGGAAGTTTCGAGACGCCTCAGAAACCGGTCAAATACACCATTTTTTCGATTCCAGTTGCGTCTACCTTTACACCTGCAAAAGGGAATTCTGTTCGATTAGATAAATTTAAAAAAGAAAAATTATTTCAAAATTATGCCTCTTTAGGGTATGGTAATTATGGGACATTTTCGGGAAATTTATACCTCAATCAACGCCTTGGACGTGGAGAGCGTATTGGAGGATATTTTGAACACCACTCGTCACAAGGGGGTATAAATGACTTACAACTCGAAGATGGTTTTTCAAATAATAACATTCAAGTTAACTATGTCAAAAACCTAAAAACCTTTGTTTGGAATACCGATGCCGCATTTCAAAGGCAAGCTGTTAATTGGTATGGACTTCCTTTTGAAACAACAACAGCTCTCGATTCAAAACAGGTGTATTCTACAATTGAATTGGGGAGTGATATACAGTTTACTAAGGGTGTTTTTAGAAGTGGGGAAATTCATTTACGCCGATTCTCGGATGCTTACAAATCGCAAGAATACCACCTTACAGGCAAAACAAAAGTTCAGTTGAACGTGTTTGACAGCCCAATTAATTCCATTATTAAAGTAGATTATTTAAAAGGAAACTTTGCTAAAAATTATAATGGATTAGAGGAGCTAAATTATGGAAACATTCAGCTTTCAGTAGCGCCAAGCTATCAGTATATTCAAGATGATTTTTCAGTTTCAGCAGGGTTTATAGCCTATTATTTGATGGATACTGAACAGAACAAAAACGACTTTTACATCTATCCGAATATAGAAGCGAGTTATGCTGTTGTCAACTCAATTGTGGTGGCTTATGCTGCTATCAAAGGAGATTTATATCAAAACACTTATTTCGATTTTGTCCAAAGCAACCCATTTGTGTCGCCAACATTAGAAATACGTCCAAGTTCGAATCCCTACAAAGTTGTTGTTGGTACCAAAGGAAAACTCTCTCAAACTATTGGATATGATTTAAATGGAAGCTTTACTCGTGAGGAAAACAAAGCCCTTTTTAGAACTCATAGCATTCAGAATTATTCAGTGCCCAATAACTATAATCGAGGAAATTCCTTTGGAGTTGTGTATGATGATGTCGAAGTATTCAATATTTCAGGTGCTTTAGAAATTGATATGAGTCAAAAACTAAATGTACGTCTGAAAGGGGATCTTTATAAATTTACCAGTGATATGCAGCCTACTGCTTGGAATTTACCAGAATTTGAAGCCTCTTTATTTTTAGACTATCAATTCTCAGAAAAATTAATAATGGCTGCCAATCTATTTTTTTGGGGGTCAAGACAAGATACAACCAATTTTGAAGGGCAATTAATTCCAGAACCAATTGCTCCTAATGTTACTCTCGACTCGTTTTTAGATGCAAATGTTCAAATTACGTATGAAATAACCAACCAATTTGGTGCGTTTGTGAAAGCCAATAATATAGCCAATAACAGCTATAACCGTTGGAATCATTATCCTGTTCAAGGGTTTCAGATTTTAGGAGGGGTGAGTTATAAATTTGACTTTTAACCGACTGTAAGTTTTGCGAGGAAGTCAAAATGAGGTCCTTTTTCAACCAATTCACAGTTTAGCCCTAACTGATTGCAAGCTATTTTTAGGCGTTCAAAATCGAGATACATCCAGTCAAAGGTAGCTGTTTCACCCTTATAGCGAACCGTATAATCCAGTTCGCCATAATAATCTTTAGTGCCATCCATCCAATACCCATCAACTTCGTCTTGATACATGTACTTTATGTCTGAAGAATCAATTAGAATTTGACCTTCTGGATTGAGAAGTGTTTTAAGATGGTTCAATACCAAAGGCGTATGAGCCAAAGATTGAAAAATCCCCGAACCATTCATCAATAAAAGTAGCGTGTCAAAAGAGGCGGTTTCGTTCATAACGTCTAAGACCTCTGCGTTTTTCAACCCTCTTAACTGACAGGTTTTGATAGCCCCTTCTGAAATGTCGATGGATTTTACTTTCAGTCCTTTGGATGTTAAATAAAGACTATGACTTCCAGCGCCACATCCCACGTCCAAAACACTTCCTCTGGTTAACTTTAAGGCCGTTTGCTCTAAGACGGGCATCTCAGAAAAATTTCTAAATAAATAGGGGAGTGGTAAAACGTCTTCTTCCGAAATACTTGTAGAAGTGACCAGGTCTTCTGTGTAATTTCCTTGTTGATAATCTAAAATGGCAGTTCCAAAAACATCTTTCATAGAGGGGTCTTAAATTGGGAGTCTAAATTAAATTCAACATTCCTGAGATTCGTTCCTTTTAAATCCAAACAAAGATACGTAAAAGGGATCAACTGTGTTTTTACTCATCATAAATAGGGATTAGGAATTAGGGGACGAATAAAAACTTTAGTAAATATTGAACTATTTATTCGTAATTTTGAAATATGCAAAACCAATTAGAATCCCTTTCCAAAAAAGTCAAAGAACACCAAAAAGTACACCGTAACTTTTTTATAAAGCTCAGAAAAAAAACACCCAAAAACCTCGATGCCATCATGGAAAAATTGCATGAGGAAGAGTTTAAAAAAGCAGATTGCCTTCAGTGTGCTAATTGTTGTAAAACTACCAGTCCAATTTTTACCAAGAAAGATATCGAACGTATTTCAAAATTTTTTAGAATTAAAACACGTCAATTTATAGATATGTATCTTCATCTTGATGAAGATCAGGATTACGTGCTAAACGGATCTCCTTGTACCTTTTTAGCCGCTGATAATTCCTGTAATATTTATGAGGTGCGTCCAAAAGCCTGTCGAGAATATCCCCATACGGATCGAAAAAGTTTTGAAAAAATATCAGACCTTACTCTTAGAAATCTTGCAATCTGCCCTGCAACATTTAATATAGTAGAAGCATTAAGAGCTAAATTAAAATAAGTATATTTATCAAACTTTTAAAGCGCACATGGAACATCTTTTTGAATATTTTGAAACCATCCCGTCACTCCATCGTGGTTTAATCCTAGTTGGTGGATTGACGTTTTTTTGGTTTTTAGAAGGCACATTGCCGTTGTTTAAGTTTGGGTATAACAAATGGAAACACGCATTCCCAAACCTGTTTTTCACCTTCACAACCATTCTTATTAATTTTGCGTTGGCCTTTTTATTGCTC
>JAURPF010000039.1 GCA_030835325.1 Flavobacteriaceae bacterium
AATATGGGAATTGTAGGCGATGTTAAGTACGAACTTAGAAAAGTCAACGCGCTTAAAATTAACTACACCACCGGAGTTGGTGATGCGTTGAACAACATCAAATAAAAACGCACTTCAAAATATATAAAAGGCATTCTACTCAGAATGTCTTTTTTTATTTAATTTAGTAGTATAAACCGACGACAGACTTTATGAGATTTTGTATATTTTTTTTCCTTTGTTGCAATTTCTTTGTAGGTGCATATGCACAATCTAACAAAGCTGCCGAGTTATATAGTTTGTACAGAGAAGATCAAATTTATATTGGAGTTACTTATAATGCACTTGTAAATTTACCTTCAGGAGTCTCACAAAATAGTTTTTCTACCGGCTTACATTTGGGTGTTATTAGAGATTTTCCAATCAATAAACGACGCAATGTCGCCATTGGTTTAGGGCTTGGCTATTCCATTAATATATTCAATCAAAACATTAGAATTAGTTCAACAACCCCAACGACTTACACAATTTTAGAAGACATTAATTATTCCAAAAATAATTTTTCACAACACCTTTTTGAACTCCCTTTGGAATTTCGTTGGCGAACATCTAATGCAGAAACGTATAAGTTTTGGCGGGTATATACAGGAGTAAAAATGGGGTATTTATTGGCTTCAAAATCTGTGTACAACGGCGAGCCGGGCAATGAAACACATAGAGGTTTGACGGGATTAAATACGTGGCAGTACGGACTAACTCTGAGTGTTGGCTATAACACTTGGAACGGCTACATTTACTATGGTTTGAATCCGATTTTTGACTCCATTTCCTCTACAAACGCACAATCTATTGAAATGAATGCCTTAAAAATAGGTCTGATTTTCTATCTCTTATAGCCAGTGATTGAATAATAAAAGCTGAGGAACAACACCAACAAAAAGACCAACGGCAAGTTCTTTAGGGGTATGTGCGTTCAAATGCAATCGCGAACTTGCCATTGCACCCATAACAATCACAAAGAGCGCAAACGTATTGCTAAATGAATAGTCATAATGCAAATTAACCAGCACCATAAAAAAGAAAGCACCTCCAGTACTCATCATGTGAATACTCGTTTTAAATTTTAAAAGCGCTAAAATCATCCCAAAAGCTGCAGTTATTAGAGCTCCTAAAATAAAATAATGCAATTCTACACATATAGATTTTGGTAAAAGACTATAACTTAAATATCCTAAAATAATACTATTCAGTAATAAAGGCCAAACACGTTCTTTAGAAGATTTCAGATCAATGGACTGAACGAGGTTTATTTTTTTTAAGAAAAAATATAAAATCAGTGGAATAATAACACTCCAAAAAATGATAGTAAGTAACCAAATACTGACTTTAATTGGGTGGTATTGAACAGGTGTTACGGTAAAAAAATATAGCGCACCCATCCATGGCATTAGTAAGGGATGTAAAAGATATGAAACGCTTTTTAAGAATGAAGTTAACATAGGCAGGATTCGTTACTGTAATATTACTAAAAAAATAGGATTTGGAAGCCCTATAAGTCCAAATTTAACCTATAAATTTAAGAATCTTAGAGGAACGCAAAATGACCAGCTTTATTCGGTTGCTTTTTATTTAAATTTCTTAATTTTGCGACCTTAATAGCAATTGATAATGAGCACGACATTTCCTGAGTATAAAGGACTTAACTTGACAAACGTAGCAGATGAGATGCTAAAGTTTTGGGAGGATCATGATATTTTTAATAAAAGTATCACTTCCCGAGAAGGCAAACCACCCTATGTGTTTTTTGAAGGTCCACCATCTGCTAATGGTTTGCCAGGGGTTCATCATGTATTAGCGCGTGCGATTAAAGATATTTTTCCCCGCTATAAAACCATGAAAGGGTTTCAAGTAAACCGTAAAGCTGGCTGGGATACACATGGACTCCCTATTGAACTGGGCGTTGAAAAAGAATTGGGAATTACCAAAGAAGACATCGGTAAAACGATTTCTATTGAAGATTATAATGCGGCCTGTAGAACTGCAGTCATGCGCTACACTGATATTTGGAATGACCTTACTCAAAAAATGGGCTACTGGGTCAATATGGACGACCCCTATGTGACTTACGAGCCAAAATATATGGAAAGTGTATGGTGGCTTCTCAAACAAATTTATAACAAGAACCTTATTTACAAAGGCTACACGATTCAACCCTATTCTCCAAAAGCGGGTACAGGTTTGAGCTCACACGAGTTGAATCAACCTGGGACGTATCAGGATGTTACCGATACAACGATTGTGGCACAATTTAAAGCAAACGACTCATCACTCCCAGAATTTTTGCAAAATGAAGGACCTATTCTGTTTTTAGCTTGGACGACCACCCCTTGGACTTTACCGAGTAATACCGCACTAACTGTAGGTCCAAAGATTGAATATGTACTCATTAAAACCTATAATCAATACACCTTTGAAGCTGCAAACGTGGTTGTTGCAAAGGCCTTGGTTGGAAAACAATTTAATGGAAAATTTAAAGAAGTAGAAAACGCAGAAGGATTGGGAGGCTTTCAATCATCAGATAAAACCATTCCATTTTATGTTGCAAAATCGTTTACAGGAAAAGACCTTGTAGGAATTTCCTATGAGCAATTGCTAGATTATGCCTTGCCAAACGACAACCCAGAAAATGCGTTTAGAATTATTTCTGGAGATTTTGTAACCACCGAAGATGGAACTGGAATTGTACATACCGCACCAACATTTGGAGCCGATGATGCAATTGTTGCAAAGCAAGCAACACCAGAAATTCCACCTTTATTAGTAAAAGATGCGGATGGTAATTTAGTGCCTCTTGTTGATTTACAAGGACGTTTCAGACCCGAAGTTGAAGAATTTGCAGGGCGTTTTGTGAAAAACGAATATTATCCAGAAGGCGAAGCACCAGAAAAATCTGTAGATGTAGAACTGGCGATCAAGCTGAAAACAGAAAATAAAGCCTTTAAGGTTGAAAAATATAAGCACAGTTACCCAAATTGTTGGAGGACAGATAAACCTATTTTATACTATCCATTAGATTCTTGGTTTATAAAAATCTCCGATGTAAAAGAGCAGATGTTTAATCTAAACCAAACCATTAATTGGAAACCAAAAAGCACTGGTGAAGGCCGTTTTGGGAACTGGCTAGCAAATGCAAACGATTGGAACTTATCACGCTCCCGTTATTGGGGAATTCCGCTTCCAATATGGCGAACTGAAGATGGTAAAGAAGAAATCTGTATTGGATCCGTAGAAGAACTCAAAGCAGAAATGCAAAAAGCAGTACAAGCTGGCGTTTTAGAAAATGACATTTTTGAAGATTTTGTAGTCGGCGATTATTCTCATGAAAACTATTCAAAGATTGACTTGCATAAAAACATTGTGGATGCCATTATATTGGTATCGCCATCTGGTAAACCCATGTACAGAGAAAGCGATTTAATAGATGTGTGGTTCGACTCTGGAAGTATGCCCTATGCACAATGGCATTATCCATTTGAAAACAAAGCACTTATCGATCACAATAAAGCCTTTCCTGCAGATTTTATTGCGGAGGGAGTTGATCAAACCCGAGGATGGTTTTATACACTCCACGCGATTGCAACTATGGTTTTTGACTCTGTGGCTTACAAAAACGTCGTTTCTAACGGATTAGTCTTAGACAAAAACGGACAGAAAATGTCAAAACGCTTGGGGAATGCAACCGATCCTTTTCAAACCTTATCCACTTATGGGGCTGATGCAACACGTTGGTACATGATTAGCAATGCGAATCCGTGGGATAATTTAAAATTTGATATAGAAGGTATTGAAGAAGTCAAACGAAAGTTTTTCGGAACCTTGTACAATACCTATTCCTTTTTTACGCTCTATGCAAATATTGATAAATTCACTTATGCTGAGGCAGATATATCGATTCAAGACCGCCCAGAAATTGACCGCTGGATTTTATCAGAACTAAATTCGTTAACTGAAAAAGTGGATGCCTATTATGCGGACTATGAACCTACAAAAGCAGCCCGGGTTATTTCTGAATTTACGCAAGAATATTTAAGCAATTGGTATGTTCGTCTCTGTAGAAGACGCTTTTGGAAAGGAGAGTATGCAACAGATAAGATATCAGCCTATCAGACCTTGTACACTTGTATGCTAACCATTGCTAAGCTCAGCGCGCCAATTGCTCCGTTTTTTATGGATCGTTTGTATTTAGATCTAAATTCAGCTACAAATAAAGAACCATTTGAAAGTGTTCACTTATCAGATTTCCCATCAGTTAATGAAACTCTAATTGATAAAAATTTAGAGCGCAAAATGGAGCAGGCACAAACAATTTCGTCTTTAGTGTTGTCCTTACGAGCAAAAGAGAAGATTAAAGTACGTCAGCCTTTACAAAAAATTATGATTCCGGTGAATTCCACCACTCAAAAAGATGATATTTTAGCAGTAATTGACTTAGTAAAACACGAGGTCAATGTAAAAGAAGTTGAATTATTAGAAGATGAGTCCGATATTTTAGTAAAACAAATCAAGCCAAATTTTAAAGCTTTGGGTCCTCGATTTGGAAAGGATATGAAGCTCATTGCGAATGCCATTCAAAACATGACCGCCAAAGACATTAAGGAAATTGAAGAAAAAGGTGAATTAGGTATTGAAATTAATGGAAATAGTATAAATTTGGAACGCAATGATGTAGAGATTACCTCTCAAGATATCGAAGGGTGGTTGGTCGCCAATCAAGGAGCCGTAACGGTTGCTTTGGACGTAACCATTTCGGAGGTTTTAAAAGAGGAAGGAATTGCGAGAGAATTGGTCAATAGAATTCAAAATCTAAGAAAAGATTCTGGATTTGAACTTACCGATCGAATTGAGGTTTATCTACAATCAGATGCTGCCATTGAAAACGCTGTAAAACAAAATTTAGAATATATAAAACTAGAAACATTAACGGAGGAGCTACACTTAGTAGCGCAACTAGAAAAAGGTGATGACATTTCTTTTGATGCGATCACTACCAAGTTATACATCCAAAAATACATATAATTATGTCCATTGAAAATACAATCAGATATTCGGATAATGATTTAAAAAATTTTAAAGAAATTATTTTAAAAAAAATTGAGAAAGCACAGCATGACTTAGATCTTATTAAAAGTGCGTATTTGAACGATTTAAATAACGGCACTGAAGATACCTCGCCGACCTTTAAAGCTTTTGATGAAGGAAGCCAAGTAATGAGTAAAGAATCAAATTCTCAATTGGCCATCCGCCAAGAGAAGTTTATTAGAGACCTTAAAAACGCCTTGAACCGAATTGAAAATAAAACCTATGGTGTTTGTAGAGTAACTAAAAAACTCATCGATAAAAAACGATTGGAGTTGGTTCCACATGCAACTTTAAGTATAGAAGCAAAGAACATGCAATAATAAAATGTCTAAAAAACAGACAATTTTATTAGTTGCGTTGATTCTTTTTATAGATCAAGTTACAAAAATATATATCAAAACTCATTTTGAGCTAGGGCAAGAACTGAAAGTTTTTGACTGGTTTAGAATCTACTTCATCGAAAATGAAGGAATGGCATGGGGTGCCAAACTTAGTGACATTTCTTCATTTATCTCTGATTCGAGCGCTAAATTATCTTTAACAATTTTTAGAATTTTTGCCGTTTGTGGTATTGGATTTTGGCTTTATCAAAGTCTTCAAAAAAAAACATCTAAAACCTTGATTATTGCGCTCGCTTTGGTCTTCTCTGGAGCCTTAGGAAATATTATTGACTCTGTTTTTTATGGCATTCTTTTCGATGGAAGTTTAGGACAAACAGCAACCTTATTTCCAGCTGAAGGCTACGCCAAGCTATTTCATGGTAAAGTAGTTGACATGCTTTATTTTCCCTTGTTTAAAGGCTATTTCCCTGAATGGATTCCATTTTTTGGAGGGAATTATTTTTCCTTTTTTGACCCAGTTTTTAATATTGCTGATATGGCGATTAGTACTGGGGTTGGATTGCTTTTGGTATTCAATAAAAAAGTATTTCCAAAGTCCTCAACGATTTAAAACGTATAAATCTTTTTTGGAGTCACGCAAAAATCCAAAGGTATGTCATGCAATTCAACATCATGAATAACAGTTTCAGCTTCAAAAAATGAAAGACCAATCTTTATAGTATCCTTTGAACAGTTTTTTAAAAAACCATCATAAAATCCTTTTCCATACCCCACACGATTCCCTTTTTTATCAAATGCAACCAGAGGAATAAACACCACTTCTATCTGTGTATCGTTTATTGAAATTCCATTTTCGGGTTCTGGAATATTCCAAGAATTAGGTTTTAGAATGGTGTTATCTTGCAGAAGAACATGCGACATCGTTCGAGTTTTAAAATCGCTTTTTGAAACCACAATATGTTTATCCTTTCCTGAAAGAATAGAAATAATAGGCTCAGTCAGAACCTCTTTTAAGACTTCAATTGTCAGAAATATATGAAAAAATGAATGCTCCCGTATTGGAAGTGTAAGAACTAAGTTAGCGATTTGAAGACTTAAATCGTCCACATCCTTCGAGCTTAATTCCGTTCTGCGTATTTTGTAGTATGCTCTTAGTTCTGATTTTTTCACGCTTTGATTTTTGTTGAAAAATAAATAAAGCCTTAATTATAAGCGCCTATTTCTTTCAATATAGGTTATAATAGCCCGTGCAACATTTTTTTTAGAAGCATCTTCAATTCCTTCCAATCCTGGAGTCGAATTAACTTCCATTATTAAAGGTCCACGATTCGACTGTATAATATCGACCCCACAAACGGGTAATTTCAGTTTTTTAGCAGCCTTCAAAGCAATCTTTTTTTCTTCTTCATTGAGTTCATGATACGAATAGGTTCCACCTCTGTGAAGGTTCGATCTAAATTCGCCCTCTTTTCCTTGACGTTTCATAGCACCCACAATCCGATTATCTACTATTAAGGCACGTAAATCTCTTCCCTTAGCTTCCGAGATGTATTCTTGCACCAGTGCCCTTGCCTCTAATCCATTAAAAGCTTCTAATACAGATTCAGCAGCAATTTTTGTTTCTGCCAATACAACTCCAATTCCTTGTGTCCCTTCTAGTAATTTGATTACAACAGGTGAGCCGCCGACATGAGCAATTACCTTTTCTACATCAGTAGAATAATTGGTAAACACTGTTTTTGGCATATCTATACCCGCCTTAGAAAGGTGTTGAAAACTTCTTAGTTTGTCTCTGGAACGGATAATGGCATCAGAAGAAACGGTCGAAAATACATTCATCATTTCAAACTGTCTGACAACCGCACATCCATAATAGGTTACCGAAGCACCAATACGCGGAATGATAGCATCCACGTCATCCAGATACCTGTTGTTATAGAAAACCATTGGCTTTTCTTTTTCAATAATTAAATCACAATTCAAAGGGTTTATAACTTCGATGTTATGATTTCGTCGCTCAGCTTCTTCAACAAGTCTTTGCGTCGAATATAGGGCTTCATTGCGAGATAATATTACAATATTCATGAAATTGGCTAGGTTATTGTTTTGCAAGGTACTAAAAATGCAAATTCAATTTTTACAATCGTAGGAATTAATTACCTTTGAAATAATGAGTAATTTTAATATAGAACTTCAATTAAAAACCTTGCCGAACACACCTGGTGTTTATCAGTTTTATGACGCTAAAGGGCTTGTTATTTATGTGGGTAAGGCAAAAAATTTGAAAAATAGAGTTCGCTCGTATTTTAATAAGGTTCATGACGACGGAAAAACAAATGTACTTGTAAAAAAAATTGTTGAAATAAAGCATATTGTCGTGGAGACAGAAACGGATGCTTTATTGCTCGAAAATAATTTGATTAAAAAATACCAACCCCGTTACAATGTGCTCTTAAAAGATGATAAATCCTACCCTTGGATTTGTATAAAGAAAGAACCCTTTCCAAGAGTATTTCAAACCAGACGCATGATTAAAGACGGGTCTGAATACTTTGGACCCTACACCAGTATCAAAACCGTATATACCCTTTTAGACCTTATTAAAGGGTTGTTTCCGCTTCGGACATGTAAGTACGATTTGTCCAAAGAAAAAATTCATAGTCAGAAATATAAAGTATGTTTAGAATATCATTTAGGCAACTGTAAAGGAGCCTGTGAGGCCAAAGAGTCTGAAGCCTCTTATTTGGAAAATATTGCCACGATTCGTGAAATTTTAAAAGGAAATTTTAAAAATTCAATTTCGGTTTTTAAATCTCAGATGAAAGCCCATGCAGAAAATTTAGAGTTTGAAGCGGCACAATCTTTGAAAGAAAAATTACAAATTCTAGAAAACTATCAGGCAAAATCAACCATTGTGAATCCTAAAATCAGCAACGTAAATGTGTTTTCAATAGTGAGCGACGAAAGTTATGCCTACGTCAACTTTTTACAACTTTCTTACGGAGCAATAATTCGTTCTCATACGATGGAGCTAAAAAAGAAACTTCAAGAAAGTGATCAAGAACTCTTAGAACTTGCAATTACAGAACTTCGTCAACGTTTTGCACTTGATTCCAAAGAAATTTACGTGCCTTTTGAGGTAAATTTAGGGCCAGATTTTAGGATTACGATCCCTAAAGTTGGGGATAAAAAACAACTCATTGATTTATCGCTACGGAACGCGAAGTACCAACGCTTGGAGCAGTTAAAACAGGTTAAAATAACGGATCCCGATCGTCATGTAGCGCGAATCATGGCACAAATGAAGTCAGATTTGAGACTTTCGGAAGCACCAACACATATTGAGTGTTTTGATAATTCTAATATTCAAGGGACACATCCCGTTGCTGCATGTGTTGTTTTTAAAAATGGAAAACCTAGCAAAAAAGAATACCGGCACTTTAACATTAAAACTGTCGAAGGCCCCGATGATTATGCCTCCATGTCCGAGGTGGTTTTTCGAAGGTATAAACGATTGTTGGATGAACAACAGCCATTACCACAATTAATTGTTATTGATGGAGGAAAAGGACAACTTTCCGCTGCCTTAAAGAGTTTGGACGATTTAGAGCTTCGAGGAAAAATTGCGATTATCGGAATTGCAAAACGTTTAGAAGAATTGTTCTACCCAAATGATCCAATTCCCTTATATTTAGACAAAAAAAGCGATACCCTAAAAATCATTCAGCAACTCAGAAATGAAGCGCACCGATTTGGAATTGAACACCATCGAAATAAGCGAAGTAAAACAGCTTTAAATTCAGAACTTGAATCAATTGTTGGAGTTGGTGATAAAACAATTTTGGAGTTGTTAAAAAAGTTTAAGTCTGCACAACGCGTTTCATTTGCAACTTTAGACGAATTAGAGCATGTTATTGGAGTATCCAAAGCTCGAATTATTTATAATTATTATCAAAACAAACCCCATGCGTAAGCTAGTGATCTTATTTTTTATAGTCTCTTTTTATTGGAGTTTTTCTCAAGAATCTGAGGGAAAAAACCCTAGAGTTGGTTTGGTTCTTAGTGGAGGGGGTGCAAAAGGATTAGCTCATATTGGAGTGTTAAAAACACTAGACAGTTTAGGTGTTCGTGTCGATTACATTGCAGGAACAAGTATAGGCGCTGTTATGGGTGGCTTATATGCATCCGGATATACAGGTAGACAAATAGATTCTATTATCAGAGCTACCAATTTTGATTTGCTTATATCTGATGATATCCCAAGAAACGCAAAGACATTTTATGAGCGAAAAAACGCCGAAAAATATGCCTTTACACTCCCTTTTATTGATTTTAAAATCCAATTGCCATCCTCTATTTCAAGGGGGCAAAACGTATTTAATGCACTTTCAAAATTAACGTTAAATGTGAGTGGAGTAGAAGATTTTAGTAAACTTCCAATCCCATTTTATTGTATTGCAACAGATATGTCGACAGGAGAAGAGGTAGTTTTAGATCGCGGAAATTTAACACAAGCAATCGCAGCGAGTAGTGCTTTACCAACACTTTATCAACCCGTAAGATTGAACAATAAATTATTGATGGATGGAGGGATCGTGAATAATTATCCTATTCAGGGATTAGAATCTAAAGACTTAGATATTATTATTGGAGTTGATGTTCAAGATGATCTTCTGACAATTAATAAGTTAGAATCTGTATCAAATATTTTGATTCAAATTAGCAACTTTAGAGCGGCAAAAGAGATGAAAGGCAAGGCCAAATTAACGGATATATATATCAAACCTGAAATTTCTGAGTATTCGCTTTTTTCTTTTAAAAACAGTAACGAAATCATTAGCAAAGGACAAATAGCAGCCTCTACTTATATTGAAGAATTAAAAACCATTGCTAAGGCACAGAATTTTAAAAAAATGGAGGCGGCGATCCCTAATTTTGAAAAAATAAAAATAAATGATATTTCAATTTCTGGTTTAAAAAAGTATACAGCATCATATGTAAGAGGCAAACTCAGATTTAGAACAGGTGAAACGATAAGTTTTGAAGACTTTGGCAAAGGGGTTAATAACTTGGTGGCTACGAATAATTTTGACAGCTTTTTATATAAATTTTTACCCGATGGACAAGGCTATAACTTTACTGCGAAAGCTACGGAAGCCAAAAACACTACTTTTTTAAAGTTTGGAGTTCATTATGATAAGTTGTACAAAAGTGCAGCACTACTCAACCTTACAAAAAAACAATTACTTCTCAAAAATGATGTACTTTCAATGGATTTCATTCTTGGAGATAACATACGTTATAATTTTGACTACTATATTGATAAAGGGTTTTACTGGAGCGTGGGGATTAATTCTAAATATATAGGGTTTAATAATTTTACAAAACCAACAAGTCTCATCAATGCGAGTTTCTATCCAGATACTGATAAGATTCAAATGAAATTCAGCGAGTTCACACATCAATTTTTTGCAGAAACGTTAATACATAAAGATTTAGCACTCAAAATAGGGATAGAATTCAAGGATTTAAAAATCACTACAAATGACAATGTGTTTTCAACCTTTTTTAATACTTCAGAATACAAGATTGAGGATGGGGAGTTTTACAGCCTTTTTGGATCGCTAAAGATTGACTCCATTGACAATAAATTTTTTCCAACAAGTGGGTTTCTCTTTGAAGGATGGGGTAAATTTTATTTTGGATCCTCAAGTTTCAGAGATGATTTCAATGAATTATCAGTCTTTAAATCACAAATTTCTAAAGCATTTAAAATTACAGATAAGCTTGCTATGAGTGTTAGTACTGAAGGGGGGTTTAAAATAGGAAACAATGACACTAAGGCACTTCTTTTTGGGCTTGGAGGATATGGCTTAAATTACTTTAACAACTATTCAACGCTTTATGGATATGATTATTTTTCATTGAGTGGAAATAGTTATGTAAAAATGTCTTCCACACTTGATTATGAGTTTTTAAACAACCATCATTTGAATTTTTCAGCAAACTTCGCAAATATTGGCGATAATATTTTTTTAAATAGCGAATGGATTGAGCCCCCGATGTATGCAGGCTATTCAATTGGGTATGGCTTAGAAACAATTTTTGGACCCATAGAGTTAAAATATAATTGGTCTGAAAACCCAAATGAGTCAGGTTTTTATATCAATGTTGGTTACTGGTTTTAAATTTGAAAATCCTGTATGCAATCGCTACCAAAAAATATTTTAGACTTAAGAGAGATTCATTTTAAAGTTTGGAATAATAATTGCAAATTTGTATCAAAATTTATTATTCCTTGAATTAATAATGAATCATTTGTTTTCATGAAAAAACCACTAATATATCTCCTTTTATTTATAAGTTTTCAGTTCTTAGGAGCTCAGGAA
>JAURPF010000040.1 GCA_030835325.1 Flavobacteriaceae bacterium
ATTATATTAAAAATATTGCCTCTGAAATAGCAAATAAATTTAAAGACGCTTTTATTGCGCCGTATAAAGGCAAAATAGCCTTGCTTGGCAAGCTTTTTACAAATAGTGAGCAGCTTGATGATGATCAGTTTTTAAGCTCTATGCGTGATTTTATGACAAATACTTTGTCTAGTGAAGATTGCGAGGTAATACATCAGCATACTTTAAAGGCGGTGCTTGCTTCTATAGAAGACGATCTGGGTATATTTGGGGTTGTGTATGATAATTGGTCTCCTGAGAGCTCTTTGCATGCGGATGGCACTCTAGCTGAGGTCGAGCAAAAATTAAAAGATAACGATAGCTTATACACTGAAGAGGGGGCGCTGTGGTTTAAATCTAGCAATTGGGGTGATGATAAGAATAGGGTATTTAAAAGGCAAAATGGTTTTATTAAACCGTGCTTTTGAGGAGGAGAATATCAAAACATTTTTTTCGTACGGGTCTTGTGTAACACAACGGGTCTACGGAGCAATTTGGGCTGCGCCGTACGACGTTAAGGCTGTAATTATTAGAAGTTTAAGCAACAGTTGTGACATGAATCCGCATACGGGTGTAACTTACTATGAAGATTCAATAACTAAAATACCTATTGCCGCAGTTTCCACTGCGGCGGCTGATGCTTTGTCGTATTTTTATTCCATTGAAGGACCTTTATCAGTGAATTTCGAATTAAAATGTGAGACACTTCCCGACAGGTTAAGTGCTAATGTAATTGCAGAGACAAAAGGAAACGAGTTTTCGAATAGAATTATAGCAATGGGTGGTCATTTTGATAGTTGGGATGAAGGGGAAGGTGCACATGATGATGGCGCGGGAATAATGCACTGCTTTGAAGCACTGAGGATTCTAAAGAAAATTGGCTATCAACCAAGACATACAATTCGATGTGTTTTTTGGATTAACGAAGAAAATGGAATGCGAGGAGCTTTGAAATACGCAGAGCTTTCTGAGTTAAACAATGAAATCCATGTTGCAGCATTAGAAAGTGATAGGGGTGGTTTTACTCCAAGAGGGTTTGCAATGGATTCAGTATTGCTCTCTAGGGCAAAGAACTATCAGGATTTACTTCGCCCATATGGTATTTCAGAATTAGAACTTGGTGGTGGTGGTGTTGATATTGGCCCTTTAAAGAAACAAAATAAAAACACTCAACTTGTAGCACTAGTTCCGGATTCACAAAGATATTTTGACGTCCACCATGCTGAAACAGATGTGTTTGAAAACGTCAACAAACGGGAACTAGAATTGGGTGCCGCTGCCGTTGCCGTTGCAATCTATATTATTGATCAAGAACTCGACTAAGCATTGGCCATTGCAGGCTGCATGTTACCGAGGTCTTTCATCCATTTTACGTGTGATTTAAGGGATTCCCAAAAAGTTGGGATTTCATTATACTTCACATTATATTTTTCACAAACATCCTTTAGAATTTGATTAATCTTTGGATAATGTACGTGTGAAATCTTTGGGAATAAGTGGTGTTCCACTTGGTAGTTCAATCCACCCATGAACCAGGTTGCAAACTTAGATTTGGTTGCGAAGTTATTAGTGGTCATGATTTGATGAATTGCCCACTCGTTTTCAATTTTTTCATTGGCCACTTCAATCTCTTTTCCATCTTCAAAAAGCATCCCCTCCACAGCATGAGCCATTTGGAAAACAGTAGACAGAAGAACTCCTAAGGCTACATGTAGAGATAAAAACATTAGAAATCCGTGCATCCAACCAAAGAAGTAAATAGGTAGAACAACATGTAATGCAGTATATATTAATTTCAATCCCCAAAAAGATAAATGATCTACAAAAGTCATTTTTGGCATAGGTTGTTCATTTACTTCTCCTTTAAAATATTTGATTGTATCATTTCCAAACAACCACCAAATAGTTGAGATTGCATAAAGGAAGAACATGTAAAGATGTTGATATTTGTGATATTTCTTGAAAGGCTGTGATGGACAATGGCGTAAAAATGGTGATTTCGCAATATCGTCATCCAAACCATCTACGTTAGTCCAAGTATGGTGCAATACATTGTGTTTAAATTTCCAGATTGGTGCATGCGAACCCAATAAACCTATACTGTGCCCCATCATTTTGTTCACCCATGGTTTTGTAGAATAGCTTCCGTGACAAGCATCGTGCATTACATTAAATCCTGTAAACGCATGCAAAACACCTATCATCGCAAACATTAAATAGTTCACCCACATAGGGAATCCTGCAAAAAACGTTAACGCTAATAAGGCTGGTGGAACTGTTAATCCAACAAAAGTTTTGAACCAAAGTTTAATGTTACCTGTTTTTTTAATGTTTTGAGATGCAAAATATTCTTCTACTCTATTTCTTAACGAAAAGAAGAATTCATTTCCGTTATTATTAAAAGCAAGTTTAGATAAAGCCATAAAGTGACAAATTTACAATAATTACTGCATGTTCTGTTTAACTTCGGCTAAAATTAATTGTTATTGATAAGCATTCCTGTGGATAAGTTGACGAAATTCATCGACGAATGCATGGTGTTTAGAGCTTTGTTTTACGCCTTCTTGTTGCCAATGGATGCTTTGAAAAGGGAATCATTTCTTCAAGACCTATTACTGTAAGTTGTATACCTCTTTCTTCCTTCTGAGTCTTGAGTTGGTTGATATATTCCATAAATGGGTTATCAACAAGTATACAATGTGAAAAGTCGACAATTATATTTTTTTCCGAGTCAATATCATCAAAAACCCCTTTAAATGTGAGGATGTTTGTGAATACGGCCGACTCAAATATTTTAATTCTAATGGTCGTACTATTTTCCTCCTTTAATTCTCTTTTGGAGGTAAACAGTGATATTAACGGCACTCCTGAAACTAGGTGAAAGGCTAGTTTAACAAGTATACCTGCAGTAATACCTAATAGTAAATCTGTAAAAAGAGTGACAAAAATGGTGATTAGAAAAATAGCTAGTTGTTCTTTACCCAAATGGTATGTTTTTATAAATTCCTTTGGAGATGCTAGTCTAAAACCTGCAAAAATTAATAATGCCGCCAAAGCTGCATTTGGAATCATTTCAATAGCAGGAATTAGTAAAAGCATACTGATTAAAAGAAAGACTCCATGGAAGAAATTTGCTGCTCTTGATTTCCCTCCGAAACCAACATTCGCAGAACTCCTAACAACCTCGCTTATCATAGGTAAACCGCCGAAAATAGCGCTTATTCCATTTCCAACACCTAATGCTTTTAGGTCACTGTTGGGGTTTGTTTTTCGGTTTAAAGGGTCTAAATTGTCAATTGCTTTTACAGTTAGTAAGGACTCTAAACTATTAACAAATAAGAACATAAACACATATTTCCAAAAAACCCAAGATCGGATCAATGTAAAGTTTGGTGCCCAATGAATAGATGACCAAAAATCCCCTATGTTAACTAGTGCGTAATACGGCTCTTCCGTTTTTAAATGCCAAACCCAACCAAGTGGTACAGTAAGTAATAGAACAATCATAGGCGGCGGTATCTTTTTTAGTGGATTAAACGGCAGTAATGGAACAACAAAAAGCACAATTAATCCAATTACCCCAATTGTAGCGATATGGGGATGTGCATTTTGTATAAACCTTGGAATGTCTTCTATTAATTGAATTGGTCCTTCACCCTTGTAAGTTAAAGGATCATCCCCAAGCAATACGGGTATTTGCTTGGCAATAATTATGATTCCTATTGCAGCAAGCATTCCGTGTATGGCTGAGTGGGGAAATAATTCTGCCAAAGAGCCAAGTTTCATGTAACCCACAAAAATTTGCAAAGCACCCACTATCAACAATATTGCTGACAAGTGAGATATGGCATTTGTGGGATTGTCAATTGCAGAAACCTCGTTTATTGCTGCTGCACAAATTGTTATTAATCCTGCAGCAGGTCCTTTAATACTCAGAGGTGATACCCTTGAAAATAAACTAGTAATAAGGCCACCTATTATGGCGGTAAAAATTCCCATTACCGCTGGAAATCCGCTAGCTTTAGCAATCCCTAAACTCAGTGGTAGTGCCAATAAAAAAACTAAAAAACCCGCGTATAAATCCTTTTTAAAGTAAACAAAGAGTCGTTGGGTTTTTTTCATTGAGTTAGGTTATATATAGTTTTCTGTTTGATTGGTGTCAAACGAATAAAGTATTTTAAACAGATAAATTTTTGATTTGAGTTCCAAATGAAATATCGGTTGTTATTCATTGCACAAAATTAGTGTATGTCTGAATAGATGCTAACGAAGAAATAATAAATGACTTTAAAATTTCAAAGTGACGAGGTGTTTAAATGCAAAATAAATACTCGGTTCTCAACAATGATTTAATTTGGACTCAACTAAGTGAAGGGTGTCAATAAATAAGGCCCTATGGCTATGGTGGACATTTTTGGAATTTAGTTTTTGATAAATTTCAAAAGCGGTTGTACTGTTTTGTTGGTTGATGTGATATAGACACCGAATGAGATTATGTATTTCATTGTGTACAAACTGGTAGTCTTCAACAAAGGAACTCATTTCATATTGAGCTAATAGTTCTACAAGTTGCTTGTCCTCTGTAATGATGGCAAAGGTTTCTAACTCTAATAGCATTGTGGCCTCAAAATTTTCTATTAATACCTTTTTTAGGTTGAACTTATTTGAATTTGGTAGGTCATGTTTGTTCGCCCAGTATAAAATGCTAAGTATTCGTCCTTTTAAAACGGGGTGAAATGAGTGATTAAACTCTGGCAGGTTGTCAATTTTTTCAATCTCGTTATTTAGAATGTATTTGTTGATTTTAAGACATTTAAAGAATTGATATGTTTGATCATTATAGTGCTGAAT
>JAURPF010000041.1 GCA_030835325.1 Flavobacteriaceae bacterium
AATTAAGTGTGGTATGTAAAGGCAATCGGTAATAATTATAGCCCCAAAACAAATGAAACATAAAATAGAGAAGTGATACAAAAGACAACACATCCAAAACCCATGCTTTGGGGTGTGTTCGAAGTCGATTTAGGTTTTTAATCGCCCAATGCAATACATAAACTATTAAGATAGTATATAACAGATCTCCAACCGAAAACGGAATCCATTTAAAAGCTGTGTTTAGGAATTTAGAAATTATTGGAAAAATACCCTTACTATAATAGGTTTCCACAAACTCAGGATATTGCGCCATCACTTTTATAAAAAAGTATTGAGGGAGTAAACTCAACCCAAGTATGATTTTTCCTGTTTTTGACATCATTCAAAAGTAATAATTTTAATTTATGAACGGGATGAAAACCTTACCTTTGTAAGACAAAAAAACAAATATCATGAGTCAAGACATACGTCAGTTAGAACCCAAAGCCGTTTGGAACAAGTTTGCAGATTTGAATGCCGTGCCTCGTCCTTCAAAAAAAGAGGCGCGTGTAATTGCCTTTATGAAAGATTTCGGCCAAAAATTAAACCTAGAAACCATTGAAGATGCGGTAGGAAATGTGATCATCAAAAAACCAGCGACTGCAGGGATGGAGGATCGAAAGGCTATTGTCATGCAATCGCATTTAGATATGGTGCATCAAAAAAATAGCGATACTAATTTTGATTTTTTAACTCAAGGCATTGAGATGTTTGTAGATGGGGATTGGGTCAAAGCAAAAGGAACAACACTCGGAGCCGATAATGGTCTTGGGGTAGCAACTATTATGGCGGTTTTAGAAAGTACAGACATTCCACATCCAGCGATTGAAGCACTGTTTACTATTGATGAAGAAACAGGAATGACAGGGGCAATGGGACTTGAAGGAGGGGTGTTGAATGGCGCCATTCTTTTGAATCTAGATACTGAGGAAGATGACGAAATTGGAGTTGGCTGTGCTGGGGGTATTGATGTAACCGCCACAGGAACTTATAACGAAGAACCCACACCAGAAACTAAAATAGGCTATTCAATTGAAGTCAAAGGATTACAAGGCGGTCATTCGGGGATGGACATCCATAAAGGATTTGGAAATGCCAACAAAATCATGAACCGTTTGATGTTTGATGCCTTTGAAAATTTTGGATTGCGAATTTCAGAAATTGATGGCGGGGGTTTACGCAACGCGATTCCTAGAGAAAGCAGAGCAATTGTGGCCATTGATAAGGTTCAAGAAGCGGCTTTTTTGTATGAAATGGGACTTCAAATTGAAGCCATAAAATCAGAACTTAAAACATTAGAGCCCGACTTAATCGTTGTGTTAACCAAAATAGACACACCAAAAGTTATTATGGACTTGGGAGTTCAAGAAGGTTTGACACGTGCTATTTATGCCGCATGGAATGGTGTTTATCGTATGAGTCCTGAGATTCCTGAATTGGTAGAAACCTCCAATAATATTGCACGTGTCGTTATCAAAGATGGAAACGTGAAAATAGGGTGTTTAACACGCTCTTCTGTGGAATCTTCTAAAATGGATTTAGCAATGATGTTACGTGCAACTTTTGAACTTATTGGTTGTGAAGTAGAATTTTCTGGAGATTACCCAGGATGGGCACCCGATATGGATTCCTCTATTTTGAAAGTACTGAGTTCTCTATATGAAACCTTGTTTAATGAAAAACCACACATAGCAGCCTGTCATGCGGGGTTGGAATGCGGAATTTTAGGGACGCATTATCCAGATATGGAAATGATTAGTTTTGGACCGAATATCAAAGGAGCACACTCTCCTGATGAACGTGTTCAAATTTCTTCTGTTCAGAAATTTTGGATTTTTGTTTTAGAGATTTTAAAGCATATTCCTAAAGCGTAAGGATTTAGCTGATTTTACAAAAAAAAGCAGCCAACAGGCTGCTTTTTTGTTTGATTGTAGTTAGTATGTTATTCTACGATTTCAAGCATTTCCACAATAAACACTAAATCGGAGTTTGGTTTTATTGGTCCAGCACCTTTTTCTCCATAAGCAAGATGGGAAGGAAGGTATAAGAATGTTTTGTCGCCTACAGACATATTAAGCACCCCTTCTTTAAATCCAGGAATCATATTTGCTTCTGGATCGATTTTCATTGGCATTGCGCCATATCCACCTCTTTGTTCTTTTCGGGCGTCATATGTTCCACATTTCTCATCGATTGTTTTAACGTTGGTGCCAAACAATTTACCATTTGTAAAATAGCCTTCATAATTCAGTTTAACAGTAGCACCAGCACGGGGCTTTGGTCCGCTGCCTTTTACGATGTTATAAACAAGTAAACCCGAAGTTTGTTGTGTGGCTTGACTCTTATACATGTTTAGTAAGGGAACCATTTCTTGGGCAGCGAGTTCCATTTTTTCATCGGCAATTTTTTTAGATTCTTCCGCTTTTTTCTTGGCTTCTTCAAGTTTTTTTAAGCGTTTTTCTTCTAACAAAGGAAATTCTGTATTCCATGTGTCAGCAGCGTCAAACCCTCTAGCGCTCATTCCTTGACGAATAATATTTAATTCTAATATTTTCACATCCTCCAAAGGTTTATTGGATCCTGAAGCAACCTTAACATTAGATATTGTATCGACTACAGCAAAGCCTTTAACGACTTCTCCAAAAACAGAATGTCTGTTATCTAAGTGTGGGGTTGGTTTTTCTGTAATAAAAAACTGACTGCCGTTGGTTGCAGGGCCAGAATTGGCCATGGATATAATTCCTGGTTTATCATGTTTTAGGCTCTCGTCAAATTCATCTCCAAATTTGAAACCAGGGTTTCCAGAACCAGTTGCAGTAGGATCCCCACCTTGAATCATAAATTGATCAATTACCCTGTGAAAAATAGTCCCATTATAGTAGGGTTTGCCTTTCAGAGAATCTGCCAATAGAGGATGAGTGCCTTCTGCAAGTCCAACAAAATTAGAAACCGTTAAAGGAACTTTTTTATAAAATAACTGTACAACGATTGTGTCCTTAGAGGTTACAAATTCGGCAAATAAACCATTGCCTAAATCTGGATATTGTTCTTGACATCCAGTGGAGCTAATCAGTAATCCTGCTACAAATAATTGGATAAATACTTTTTTGAATTTCATTTTTTTGATTTTTTATTGTGTTTTTAATTTGGTTTTTAAATTGTATTATATGTTAATTATTAGTAAGTTTTAATAAGGTAACGTCACAAACGAGTGGGACATTACTGCCTATCTTTTTTTGATCACCATAGTAGCCGTATGCTTTTTGTGATGGAAATATAAAAGTTATCGACTCACCTTCTTTCATGAGCTTTAAACCCTCTCTCAACCCTGAAAACAACTCTTGTTGATCGATGTAGTAGCTCCGTATTTCTGGTTCTTTTGTGGGATAAATGACTTGCCCCTCTAAGGTTTTTAGACCATAGGAGTACTGCACTAAGTCACCAAAC
>JAURPF010000042.1 GCA_030835325.1 Flavobacteriaceae bacterium
AATCTGGAGGCGGGGAGGTTTAATAATTTGACCCCATGTGCCATTTCAACAGAGTCAAAAATTGAAATGGGTTTATTGATAATTTCACCAACATATTCATGAAGTTTTAGAATCTCGCTGACGTTCCGATCCATTAATTGGTTTCTGAATAAGACCAATTCAATAGAGAAATCATACCATAAGTCGCTAATAATTTTAATAAGTTAACTGCTGCTTTTCTGCGGTCGGATTTAAATGCAATTTTCTGAATCGTAGGTAGGTTTTGAGGTCATTTATTTGTGTTTTAAAATGTTTTTGCAAAAACAAAAGATTTAAAACGTTTTCGTAACTTTTTTGGATAAAAAAAATCCACTATTCAAAAATTGAACAATGGATCTTAGTAAATTGATTTACAGTTTTTTACCTAAAACGATAGACCACTTTTTCGCCATTATTTTTAACAACCGCAATTCGAAGTACTTTATTGGAATATTTGTCTAAGGCTCTCTGGGCGTCATTGATAGAATTTATTTTTATGTCGTTAATTTGAGTTACATAACTTCCTTCGGAAATACCATCAGATTCCCAGTCTTTGCGATGAGTTTCAGAGAGTTTCGAAAGTTGTAAACCATAGTCAATATCTGTGCTTTCTAGAGTTTTTTTAGAAACTTCTTTGAGCGTTCCAATGATAGGGATATCAATTGTTGTGAGTTTTTCTAAGGTGACTTTAAGAGATTTTAGAGTGCCATTTCTGAGAATTTTAACTTCAACTTCGTCTTCTGGACTTTTGGTGTTTAGAAACCCTTTTAAGTCTGAAAATTTAGAAATCGTGACTCCGTCGATCTGTTGTATGATATCGCCTTTTTGTATGCCAGCTCTATCGGCCCCTGTTCCTTTTTGGACATCCGTCACATAAAATCCTTCTGTTTGATCGACTCCAAAATCTTTAGCATTTTTACCATTTAATTCACCTCCAATTACCCCTAAAATTCCATTTTGAACATTTCCAAACTCCATAATATCCTCCACAACCTTGCGGGCAATATTACTGGGAACTGCAAATGAATAACCAATATAGTTGCCCGTTTGGGATGAAATGGCGGTATTGATTCCTATCAATTCTCCGTTGATATTTACCAAAGCACCCCCAGAATTTCCAGGGTTTACAGCCGCATCTGTTTGTATAAATGACTGGGTGTTTCGCCCCGATAAATCTCTTGATTTCGCACTAATTATCCCCGCTGTTACCGTTGAAGTAAGGTTGAAAGGATTTCCTACGGCTAAAACCCATTCTCCAATTCGTGCGCTATTACTGTCTCCAAATGTGCTGTAATTTAACGGTTCATCAGCATCTATTTTTATCAACGCAATATCTGTATTAGGATCGGTTCCTACGATTTCGGCATCAAATGTTTTATTGTCATTGGTAGTAATTTCAATGGATTGTGCTCCTTCTATAACATGGTTGTTTGTAATGATATAGCCATCGGGAGAAATAATAACACCTGATCCAGTTCCAATCTGTTCGTAGCGTTGAGACCTCCCAAAAAATAAATCTTCAAAACTGGTGTAGCTTTTACTCAGCGTTGTGTTTTTTACATGAACAACTGAATGCACGGTTTTGTTTGCGGCAGTCGTAAAATCTACATTGGTTCCCCCATCTGAACTTGGGAATAAGTTTACAGGGAATAAAGTGGCTGTTGATTGATTTTCAATAACTTTAGGATTCAATGAATTTTCAAAAAACTGTTTGTAAGCTCCGAGAGTTACCGCTCCACCCAAAGCCGAAACACATACTAATGTGAGAATTTTTTTCATGGTGTTTTATTTAATAGTTTATTCACTAACTACAAAATTATTTTTTTATTGAATTCAAAATTCAATTTTAACGACGTTTTAACAGCTATAATTACAGTTTAATATTCTTATATTTGTTTAGTATATGAAACAACTATTTTATAAATACCAAGGAACTGGAAACGATTTTGTAATGATCGATAACCGAAAGAATGTTTTTGATAAACACAATACTGCGTTGATTTCTCATCTTTGTAACCGCCGCACGGGGGTTGGAGCTGATGGGTTGATTTTGTTAGAGTCTGATCCAAGCTATGATTTTAGAATGGTCTATTTTAATGCCGATGGCAACGAGAGTACCATGTGTGGAAATGGTGGACGTTGTATAGTTGCTTTTGCAAATTATTTAGGAATTATAGAAAATAACTCTGAATTTATAGCCATCGACGGACCGCATTTAGCCCGTATTGATGCGGCCTATGTGGAACTGAAAATGCAAGATGTTTCAGAGATTTCTTCCAACGATAATTACCATATTCTTGATACAGGTTCGCCACATTATGTTGCGCTTCAGTTAAATTTACAGCAAATTGACATGAACTTGGAGGGGTCGAGAATCCGACAGAGTCCCCCTTTTGATACGAATGGGATTAATGTAAATTTTGCAGAAAAAATCAATGATGATACTTTTGCAATTCGCACCTATGAACGTGGGGTAGAGGGAGAAACTTTATCTTGTGGTACAGGAGCTACTGCGGTAGCAATTGCAATGTATCATTCCAATCAAACCACCTCAAAATCGATTCATTTAGAAACTCAAGGTGGGGTTTTAAAAGTTCGTTTTGAACCACTGTCATCTTCCTATTCGGATGTGTGGTTGTGTGGACCTACTATGCAGGTTTTTAAAGGAGATTTAGAATGGTAGAATTAAAAGGAGATTTCATTAATTTAAGAGGTCTTTTACTTGAAGATTTAACATTTTTATATACCATTGAAAATGACGATTCTTTGTGGGAATTAAGTCAAATTCAAACCCCATTTTCTAAGGATGTATTGCAAAAATATTTAGAAACGGCTCAAAATGATATTAAAAAATTAAAACAATTGCGCTTGGTGATCACATCCAAAACCAACGAACCTCTTGGTTTTATTGATCTTTTTGATTTTGATTCTCATAACAAACATGCAGGGGTTAGTATTGTAATAACGGAAGCAAATCGAGGAAAAGGATATGGAAAAGATGCCTTATCTGTGTTGATGAATTATAGTTTTGCTAATTTGGGTCTCCAACAATTATATAGTAATGTATTAGAAGATAATAACGCTAGCATTCGCTTGTTTGAGTCTCTTGGATTTGAAAAAGTTGGGCTCAAAAAAAAGTGGCGCTTCTATAAAGGGTGCTACAAAAACGAATATTTATTTCAATTTATAAATTATGTACCTTAAAAAAATAGCAATTGCTATCGTATTATTGGGATTAATAGGAGCAGGTTTTTTTTCTTACTACATCTACTCAGTGATGCTTGTTCCTAATACGAATTTTAATTCAAAAGAAGCTTATATTTTTGTGAGTTCTGATGCGACTTTTGCTGAGGTGCGTGCCGATTTAGAACCACTTCTTAAAAATATTGAAACATTTGAAACACTCGCAAAGCAAAAGAAGTATGTAAACAATATCAAAGCAGGTCGTTTTTTGATTACCAAAGGGATGACCAATAATGATATTATAAACTCAATTCGCAGTCGTAATTTACCAATAAAAGTAGCATTTAATAATCAACATTCATTAGCAGATTTAGCTTCTCGAATTTCGAGTCAAATTGAGGCTGATAGCACCGCCTTGATTACCGCATTTACGGATGAAGTATTTTTAAAATCTCATAATTTCACAGAAGCAAATGCCCTCGGAATGTATTTGCCAAATAGCTATGAGTTTTTTTGGAATTCCTCTGCAAAGACCTTTAGAAAACGCATGTTAAAAGAATACAATCGGTTTTGGAATTCGAGTCGTTTAGAAAAGGCCAAGTCAGCTGGTTTGAGTCCTCATGAAGTGATGTCACTAGCTGCGATTGTTTATGAAGAGTCTAAAGAGCCCTCCGAACAACCCCGAATCGCTGGAGTTTATATCAATCGTTTGAATAATGATTGGCCTTTACAAGCAGATCCAACACTCAGATATGCGGCTTATCAATTGCCAAAGTATAAAAATACCATTATCAAGCGTGTTTTAAATGTGCATAAATCTATTAATTCCCCTTTCAACACCTATAAACACAAAGGATTGCCACCAGGGTTGATTGCGATGCCGGATCTCACTGCGATAGAAGCTGTTTTAAATTATGAGAAGCATTCGTTTTTTTATTTTGCGGCAGACCCTCAGAACCCAGGTTTTCACCTGTTTGCTAAAACACTAAGTGGTCATAATCAAAATGCAAGGAAGTACCAATTATATTTGGATCGTCGAGGGGTACTAAAATAAGCGTGTATTTATGCTGTTTTTTGTTTTAGTTCAGAGTTATAAAAAAGACTGATATGAAATCATTAAAGTATTTGTTATATTCTTTAGTGCCTTTGCTAATGGTTATTTTTCTTTTGATTTCATTTTTGATACAACCCAAAATTGACTACAGCGACACGATCCTTACTTCGGAGTTCCTCGATTACAATGTTTCTCAAGAAATACCTTCTCAAGTCACCAATGATAGCAACTCAGGGGTTTTGTATTTAGGAAATTCTTATGTAGCGTTTAAAGAAGCGATTGCATTCAAAGAGTCTCAAGGAAATTATGCAGCGGTTAATACACTAGGTTACTTAGGAAAATATCAGTTTGGTGTGACAACATTAGAATTATTAGGGATAAAAAATCCTGATATATTTTTAAAGTCTCCTGTATTACAAGAGAAAGCATTTTTAGCAAATACCAAACGAAATAAATGGGTTTTACGACGGGATATCAAACGTTTTGCAGGAAAAAAAATTGAAGGTATTCTCGTTACAGAATCAGGGATTTTGGCGGCGGCTCACCTAGCAGGACCTGGAAACGTAAAACGCTATTTAAGAAGTTATGGTGCCCTAGATTCGGAGGATGCATATGGGACTGATATTTTATCGTATATGCACAAATTCTCGGGCTTTGACACTTCTTTTGTTAAAGCTCAAAAAAAACCAAAAATTTTATACCCTTAATCTTTTTGAATCATAAAAATAGCGGGACGTTTGTGGAAATCTAATGTTGAGTGTTTCCATTCTTTGGCTGTTTGTGTCTTGATATATTCTGTGGGGAGTGTTAAATCGCAAGCTACACAAATTCGAGTTTCTGAATTTAAAACCGCACTCAAATCTTCCAAAATACTATTATTTCTGTAGGGGGTTTCTATGAATATCTGAGACTGTTGCTCTTCAAAAGAGCGTCTTTCGAGTTGTTTTATTTTATATTTCCGCTCTGCTTTGTCAATTGGTAAGTAGCCATTAAAAGCAAAATTCTGACCATTCATTCCAGAACTCATCATTGCTAATAAAATAGAGGAGGGTCCTACCAACGGGATGACTTGAATGTTTTGATTATGGGCAATTTTTACAACTTCAGCTCCCGGGTCTGCAACAGCAGGACAGCCCGCGTCTGAAAGTAATCCAACAGCCCCACCGTCTATACAGCTATCTAAAAACGAAGGAATTTCTGAAGGATCTGTAAATTTATTTAAACTGAATAAATTTAAACGCGATTGGTCTTTTCCAGAACTTATCGATTTTATAAACTTACGAGCAGCTTTTTCGTTTTCGACAATGTATGTATCTAAGTTTTCAATGACTTTTTTGATGGACAGGGGGAGTACTTCTAATGGAGCGTTATCGCCAAGCCCTGTGGGGATTAAGTATAGTTTTCCAGTCATTATATTAGAAATATTAGTTTTTTTAAGCGAATATATTCCCTACAGTTAAAGTATGTAAATATAAGACCCTAATCAAAAAGAGTCGTTATATAGATAATTTCTTTGTCAAGTCTTCTACGTATTTTCTAAATTGCTTATCTGTTGTAGAAAGGTTATTAACTGTTTTACAGGCGTGTAGAACCGTCGCATGATCGCGTTTCCCAATTTGAGAACCAATACTTGCTAGTGAAGCTTTGGTGAATTTTTTTGCAAAAAACATAGCCAGTTGTCTTGCTTGAACAATATGACGTTTTCGTGTTTTAGATTGAAGTGTATCCACATCCATTTGAAAATAATCCGAGACAACTTTTTGAATGTAGTCGATAGATACTTCTCTTTTGGTGTTTTTTACAAACTTTTCCACGATTTCTTTTGCAAGAGAAAGTGTGATTTCTTTTTTATTGAATGAAGATTGGGCAATTAATGAAATGATAGCTCCTTCCAATTCACGAACATTTGAAGTGATGTGTTTGGCTAAATATTCAATAATTTCTTCTGGCATCTCAACACCATCTCTATATAGTTTGTTCTTGACAATTGATGTACGTGTTTCAAAATCAGGATTTTGAAGCTCGGCAGATAATCCCCATTTGAATCGAGATAATAAGCGTTGCTCAATGTCTTGCATATCCACCGGCGCTTTATCACTAGTTAAAATAACTTGTTTACCGTTTTGATGTAAATGGTTAAAAATATGGAAAAATACATCTTGAGTCCCTGATTTTCCAGAAAGGAATTGAACATCATCAATGATTAAAACATCGATAATTTGGTAGAAGTGAATAAAATCATTTCGATTGTTCTTCTTTACCGATTCTATATATTGTTGAGTGAATTTTTCAGCAGAAATATACAACACTGTTTTCTCAGGATATTTATCTTTAATATCAACCCCTATAGCGTGTGCTAAATGAGTTTTACCCAGTCCAACTCCACCAAATATAAGTAAGGGGTTAAATGAGGTGCCTCCGGGCTTATTGGCCACTGCAATACTCGCATTTCGTGCCAATCTGTTTGAGTCGCCTTCTAAAAAGTTGTCAAAGGTGTAGGTTGGATTTAATTGCGATTCAATTTTAACGTTTCTGATGCCTGGAATTACAAATGGATTTTTTAATTCAGGATTTATATTTTTAAGTGGAATATCTACACGTTGTGAATAGACTGCCGACCGATTTGAACTAGGAATTTTTTCTGTAAAGGGTTGGTTGTTTCCATAAGTGTTTTCCATTTTGATGATATACACCAATTTGGCATTCACTCCGAGTTCTTTGGTAAGGGCTACTTTTAAAATTTTAACATAATGTTCTTCTAACCATTCATAGAAAAATTTACTAGGAACTTGAATACTAAGCGCATGATCGTCAAGTTTCACAGCAACAATTGGTTCAAACCATGTTTTGTAGGCTTGCGGCTGAATGTTGTCTTTTATAAAATTTAGACAGTTCTCCCAGACCGATTGCGCAGTGTTATTCATGTTGTTAGTTAGTTAATTAAGTTTTTTGGTTATAAAAACAAAAAAATTAAGGGCAGTTGCCTTAGTTATTTTTGCACTACAAATATGTGAACAAATATTCACAAAAAAAAATCAAAATCAATTGATTATTTAATTTTTTTTTCTCATGTTTAATTTTTAAATATATACAAATTATAATAAATGAATATGCATCAAACAAAAATTAAGGTGAGATACGCAGAAACGGATCAAATGGGGGTAGTTTATCATGGTAATTACACTCATTATCTGGAGATTGGCCGTCTGGAGTGGTTGACAGCATTAGGAATTTCTTATAAGGATATGGAGGCAAATGACGTGATGTTGCCCGTAGTTTCTTTAAGTATAAACTACAAAAAACCAGCATATTACGATGATGTTTTAACGGTTTCTACAGCACTAGTAAAGCTTCCAAGTGCTTCTATCGAATTTGATTATGAAATTCATAATTCTAGCGGAGAATTACTTACAACAGCTCACACAAAATTGGTGTTTGTTAACAAGAAATCTAATTCTCCGATGCGTTGTCCAAATTATATTTTAGATAAACTGCAAATTTAATCGTTAAAAATCTCAACTTTAATTTTATGAAACGGCTCAAAAACAGTTTCAAGGCTTTTTTTGACACTTTTTTTGGCCCAAATAATCACTTCACAATCCATTTCAAGCCGCTGAGATTTTATAAGTAGTTTGTATTTTTTGATAATTCGCATTATATGACTTAGATCTTTATATTCAAAGTTAAGTTTAATAGAGATTAAAATGTCTAAAGTTTTTAATTTACTGGCCTCTAAGCATAATTTGGCTGTAGCTTTATAAGCACTGATCAAGCCTCCAACCCCAAGTTTTGTACCTCCAAAATAACGCACCACTACAACAAGAATATTAGTCACATCAAACGATTGCAGTTGTCCATAAATTGGCAGACCAGCACTATTTGAGGGCTCACCATCGTCTGAAGTACGGAAATAAGGCGTATCGATTCCTAGCTGGTATGCATAACAAAAATGCCCCGCACTGGAATGTTTTTGTTTAAGTTGTTCTATAATTCCCTTATAGTCTTCGTTGGTTTTTATCGGGAATGCATAGCCATAAAACTTACTTCCTTTGTCTTTGTAAAGAACTTCTTCAGAAGAATGCAATATGGTTTTATAAGTCATTACTGATATTAGTGGGTTGTGAATATAGGCTGGTCAAATAGGGTAATGACATCCTCTTTTTTTGGGTCGTTATTCCATGTGTGAATGCCAAGTTGAGCTGCTGCCTGTGTGTTTTCTTTGGTGTCATCTACGAAGAAACAAGTAGAGGCTTCCAATTGATTTTCTTCTAATACAAATTCATAAATGGATGTATCGGGTTTTCTTAACTGTATTTCGTGTGAAAGATAAAACTGATCAAAATAGCTTTTAAAACGCTCGTATCTATGTAAAGACATGTTTTCAATGACTTGCTCGATATGAAGGGCGTTGGTATTGCTAAGCAATATAAGTTTGTAATTTTTATTTGTATAAATATTTTTTAAAAACTCTAAACGATATTCGGGAAATTCTAAAATAATGGAATTCCAAGCTTTTTTAAATTGTGTCGCCGAAATAGAGGGATATTTAACTCTAAATGCGGCTACAAAATCGTTGGTACTTATGAATCCTTTTTCATAAAGTTCTGCAGTTCTAAGCATGTCATCTGTAACAGTATTCACCCCAAGCTTATATAATTCGCGATCAATAGCAGTTTTATCTAAATTGATGAATACATCTCCAAAATCAAATATAATCGTCTTAATCATTGAAAAGAATTTTTAAGCAATCAGAGCCAATTGTTGTCTGTGAACTAAGAGTTCCATTAATATGAGGTTTTTGTAGGCCTTTTTCCAAATTAAGATCAGCTGAAAAGATACGGGCTTCATCCCAAAGGTTCTCATCAATAAATGCTTGCAGTGTTTTTTGTCCACCTTCAACGATTACCGAATTTATTTGGAATGAATGTAAAGCCTTACAAACTTCAGATGCCAGTGGTTTTTGTAAATCAATCGTATCCGCTGTCAATCGGATGGTTTTTGCCTCTGAATTAAAAACTTGATAAGTTTCTGCCAATGAATTTTTGAGGTCAATAACAATGCGGGTTGGGTTGTATCCTTCTACCTCACGGGTTGTCAAACTCGGATTGTCTTGAACCACTGTATTTGCGCCAACCAAGATTGCTTGTTCTTCTGCGCGCCATTGATGCACCACTTGCCTCGAATATACGGAGCTAATCCAAACAGGTTTGGTTTCTGATTTGGATAATGGAGCAATAAAGCCATCGTTGCTCTCCGCCCATTTCAGTATAATATAAGGACGCTTTTTAGTATGGTACGTAAAAAAACGTTTGTGATGCGTTTTACAGGCGTCTTCCAACACTCCCACAATGACTTCACATCCGGCAGCTTTGAGTTTTGCGATACCTCTGCCATGTACTTTTTCATTCGTATCCACACAACCAATCACCACTCTAGGAATTTTATGCGTAATGATTAAATCGCTGCAAGGCGGTGTTTTTCCAAAATGAGCACAAGGTTCTAGAGTTACATATAAAGTCGCTTTGGGGAGTAGGTTCAAATCTTTTACGGCCTTAATGGCATTCACTTCCGCATGCGCACCTCCGTAAGGACTTGTGTAGCCTTCTGCAATAATTTTATCCTCTACCACAATGACACAACCTACCATAGGATTAGGTGCTGTGGAACCCAAGCCTCTTTTGGCAATTTCAATACAACGTGCTATGTAGTGTTCGTGAGAGATTATAATTTTATTTTAATTGTTTCTGTTTTATTAATAGGGTATTTGTAGGAAAAACTCAACGCTTTAAAGTGAATAATACCTTCGTACTTGACGTTTAAACTGCGATTAAGAACACTATTTAGGAGTCCACCCAATAATCCATTTGGGTCTTTATTGAAAAGGTCTTTGGTGTTCACTTCAATTTGAAGAGGCACCTTAAAATTATCTTTTGCAGGAACTTTAAATTCTTCGGCACTTACCACACCTATAAATATATCATTTACAAATACAGAGACCCCTTCTGTATTCAATCGACCACCAACACTATTTGGGTTGTTAAAAAGGGCATCTGCTTTCAGGGTCAGTGTTCTGGAATTAGCGTCCACAAGTTCGATACTCCCGATTTTTATAAACTCAGGTTTTTGTTTGATCGCACAACTTGTTGTCAAGAAAATTAAGATAAGGATTGTAAGTTTTTTTCTCATTTTTGGGTATTATATGTATCTTCGAACAACAAAAATAAGATTTATTAATTGGTATCCACCAAATGCGTATTAGAGAAATTCAATTTAATGATAATTTACAAATCGAAACGGTTATTAAATCCATATTTATAGAACTTCAACTTCCTTTAACAGGGACTGTTTATGAAGATGTAGAAACGACACAAATGTTTGAATCCTATCAAGAAAAAAACGCTGTTTACTTTGTAATCGAAGAAGTAGGTCAAGTAAAAGGCGGTGCTGGAATTAAAGCTCTTAACTCCGAAGCCTCGTCCATTTGTGAACTTCAAAAAATGTATCTAGCTCCAGAAATACGAGGAAAAGGATATGGTAAAAAACTAATGAATAGATGTCTAGAAGCCGCCAAATCAATGGGCTATACGCAGTGTTATTTAGAAACACTTCCAGAACTTCAAACCGCTCAAAAATTATATGAACACTACGGATTTGAATACATAGACATTTCTATGGGAAATACGGCTCATAATTCTTGTGATGTTCGAATGTTAAAACTCTTGTAATGCAGTTAAAATCACTTCAGAATTTTTTTCAAAATGGACTCTTAGGCTATTATCCTAAAGAAGAGATAAACGCATTTTTTTATCGAATATGTGAGCAGCATTTAAAGTACAAACGTATGGACGTCAGTCTTAACTCCGACACTCTCATTAGCCCTGTAACTTACGAGTATTTTGAGACCATCATCAGTCGTTTATTAACTTATGAACCCATTCAATATATTTTGGGAACGACTTCCTTTTTTGGATTGGAATTCAAAGTGGATTCCAACGTTTTGATTCCACGTCCTGAAACTGAAGAATTGGTCGCATGGATTTTGAATCATGCAGATACTGAGCAACCGCTTAAAATTCTAGATGTAGGTACCGGCTCTGGTTGTATAGCTGTAAGTTTGGCAAAACAGTTGCCCAATGCAGAAGTCTATGCGTTGGATGTCAGTCCTGCAGCTTTGGAAATGGCACACTACAACGCTCAACAAAATGCCGTAGAACTCAACATTATCGAAGCGAATGTTTTGAAATGGAAGCCTACAGATCTCAGCTTTGATCTCATTGTATCCAACCCGCCTTATGTTCGTGAGAGCGAAAAAAAACACATGGCGCCTAACGTATTAGAACACGAACCCCATTTGGCACTCTTTGTAGAAAACGACCACCCGTTAGTTTTTTATCAGGCCATCGTAGAATTGAGTCAACAAGCGCTTAAAAAACAAGGACGGCTCTATTTTGAGATTAATGAATATTTAGGAACTGAAACACAAGCACTTTTTTCTTCGGATGATTTTGATAACGTCCAAATGAAGACCGATATTTTTGGCAAACACAGAATGTTGTGCGCCACCAAACGTTGATTTCCTGTTTACTAAATTGCTAATAAGTTATCCGTAATTAGCTTACAAGATAGCGCTCATTTTCATATCTTAGTACTGCTAAATATTAAGACTGATTATTTTTTTTGATGGACATTAAAGAACAGATTTTACAACTTCGGGACGAGCTCAGTCAACATAATTACAACTATTATGTATTGGATACACCCTCTATTTCAGACTTTGAGTTTGACACCAAGCTGAAACAACTCCAAGCCTTAGAAACAGCCCATCCCCAGTACTATGATGCCAGTTCGCCAACTCTTAGAGTGGGTGGAGAAGTCACTAAAAATTTTGAAACTGTGGTGCATGCACAACGCATGTACTCTTTAGATAATTCGTATTCAAAAGAGGATTTAATGGATTGGGAAACCCGTTTACGAAAAATGGTTGATGGTCCAATTCAATACACTTGTGAGCTAAAATACGATGGCGCATCTATAAGTCTGACCTACGAAAATGGATTGCTTGTGCAAGCCTTGACTCGAGGAGATGGTACTCAAGGAGATAATGTCACTGCAAATATAAAAACCATTAAATCGGTGCCCTTAAAACTTCGTGGCGACTATCCAGATAAATTTGAAATTCGTGGGGAAATTGTATTGCCTTTTGAAGGCTTTAATGCCATGAACGCCGAACGGATTGCAGCAGGGGAGGAGCCCTATAAAAATCCACGAAATACCGCTTCGGGAAGTTTAAAATTACAAGACAGTGCTGAGGTTGCCAAACGCCCTTTGGAGTGTTTGTTATACAGTATTGTTGGAGATAATATCGCCATAAAAACTCAGTTCGAAAACCTCGAAAAAGCCGGTTCTTGGGGCTTTAAAGTTCCTGCAATTGCGAAACTTACCGACTCCATTGATGGGGTTTTAGAATTCGTGAATTACTGGGACACCCACCGCCATGAATTGCCTTATGAAACCGACGGTGTGGTTATTAAAGTCAACAGTTTGTATCAACAAGCCGAGTTGGGCTATACCGCCAAAGCTCCCCGTTGGGCGATGGCATATAAATTCAAAGCGGAACAAGTTTCTACCCGCCTCGAGCACATTTCGTATCAAGTGGGAAGAACTGGAGCAATTACCCCAGTTGCCAACCTACAACCAGTGGAATTGGCAGGAACGATTGTAAAACGTGCTTCGCTTCACAATGCGGATCAAATTGAAAAATTAGACGTGCGCATTGGCGATTGGGTTTATGTGGAAAAAGGCGGCGAAATTATTCCTAAAATTATGGGGGTCGATTTGGACCGTCGTCCAGCAGAGAGTATTGAAACCGTTTATATTTCGTCCTGTCCAGAATGTGACACGCCACTTGTTCGAAATGAAGGAGAAGCACAGCATTATTGTCCGAACGATGTGGGTTGTACTCCTCAAATTATTGGACGTATTCAGCATTATATTTCTCGGAAAGCCTTGGATATTGAAGGCTTGGGAGGCGAAACCGTGGCTTTGTTGGTCCATGAAGGTTTGATCCGTGATTATGCCGACCTCTACGAACTGACTGCCGATCGAATCATCCATTTGGATCGCATGGCAGAAAAAAGTGCCGACAATTTGGTCAAGGGGGTTCAAGCCTCTAAAGATGTGCCTTTTGAACGCGTTTTGTTTGGATTGGGCATTCGGTATGTGGGAGAAACGGTTGCCAAAAAACTAGCCAAACATTACAAATCGATTGAAGCCTTGTCCAAAGCTACTTTGGAAGATTTGGAACAAGTAGATGAAATTGGAATTAAAATAGCCGAAAGTGTGGTGGACTTTTTTAGTACCGAAGCCAATGTTCAACTGGTATCTCGATTGATCTTATACGGTCTCCAATTGCAACTGTCTGAAGAAGCTCTCTCCAACCAAAGCACACAGTTAGAAGGGCTGCGTTTTGTGGTGTCTGGGGTGTTTGAAACCGTTTCTAGAGACGAGCTGAAAGCCCTGATTGATTCCAATGGCGGAAAGGTGGTGAGTTCCATTTCTGCAAAAACTTCTTATGTGGTAGCCGGTGCCAATATGGGCCCCAGCAAACGCAGCAAAGCCGAAAGCCTCCAAGTGCCTATTATTTCGGAACAGGCGTTTTTGGAGATGATTGATTGAATGGGGGTGTAGTGTGCAAGATCTCCCAGCTTTGAGTAATTTTTTGTTTTTTTTGCCGCGAATTCAGAGACATTGCGGGGTGGAGTTATTTTATTAAGGATCCTGACATGTAACACAGTATTGAACCCCTGCACATGCTCCTTCAGAGATCAGCGCATCTTGATCGTTTTCTAGGCAATTATATATTGCTTTACCACACGACCACTTCGAATCACAAGTTGTTCCTTCATTACCATCACGAGATTGTGTTTTAACAAAAGAACCCATTTGCAACTCTTTTTTTGTTTGACCTGTTAATTCAAATTTTGCAGTTAGAAATCCATTTGAATCTTTAAAGACACGATATTTAATATCTTCTATTGGAATATCTTTGGTTGACAATTCCTCATAAATTTCAAAAGTTTTTAAAGCAAATACTTCTTCATCTGTGAGTTTAGAAATATCTTTTTGATTTGTTTCTTTACCATTACTACAATCAGTACACAGTAGAAATAAAAATAATGCAAAAGTAATTTTTAATAGATTTTTCATAATAAGTAAGGTTTTAGGGTTTATTTTAAATCTTCATTTTTGTAGTAATTTGCAACTGTCAATAAATCTTCTGAAAAATCATATATATCATCAATTGTGTTGATTTCAGTTTTTCTAGAAGTTTTGTTCTGGTCAAATAATTCAATTCGTTTTATCCTTCCATCCAAAAACAGTCTACAAATCGGCTTTCTGTTATTGTTGTCATAAAGAACACCAAAATAACTCTGTGTATCTCTATGGTGTATTTTTTTAATTCCAATGTCTTTTCGTAAAATCGCTTTAATAATCTCGAATGATTCAAGCTCCTCTTTTGTGGTCACAATTTTACTTTCTTCAATAGTTTCTGTCGGCTCAATTTTTTCAGATTCTTTAGTTATCGCTTTTTGAAGTCGTTCATTTACTTCTTCATTCATTATTTGTTTTAAAGCAGTGGGGATGAGTTTGCTAAAAGTTGTGACGACTTTAGCTCTCATTGTTCCAGATACAATTTTAGAAGCAAAAAACTTAGCGAATTCAGGACTAGGTTCAGATAATTCAGATTTGAATATCTTTTTTATTTCATTGATATATTTTAGAGAAGTGGCATTTGTTGAAATTACATCCTCATCAAAGTTGGATTTATGAAATTTAGAAACTTCATTTAGAGTGCTATCCATTATGTTTTGAATATCAAATGATAGAAACGGTTTTTGATCCATTACATTTTTAGACACCAAATCGGTATAAAATCGGTATTCATGACCATTTGTTAAAACACCAAACTTTGCTTTTGCAACAGAAAAATATCTAAAAAGCTGACCTATATGATTACTTAAATCTTCAGTCCAATGTTTACATTCAAATATAATAGCAGGTTCTCCTTTGTGCATAACTGCATAATCGACTTTCTCACCTTTTTTTAACCCTACATCTGCTGTAAATTCTGGCACAACTTCTATAGGATTAAAAATGTCATATCCAAGTGCATTAATAAATGGTAGTATAAAAGCTGTTTTTGTGGCTTCTTCTGTGTTTATACGATTTTTGAGTGATTCGTATTTTACGACAATGCATCAATCTTTGTTTTCAATTCCATAATTTTAAGTAGGTTTGTGGTGTTTTTATAATTAAATTAATTATTTCGAAAGTAAATTCACCCTCACTGCCTTACAATTCTTATTGTGTGAGATATGAAACTTTCTATCTAAATCCTTACAATACAGCATTCAAAAAAACAAAATCTAAAAACTTCGGTTAAACTCTTTTGAAGATTTAGATTTGGGGGTCACAATCAAAGGTTAAACTTAAACTTATTTTTTAATAATAAAAACAAATTGTCCATTTTATTTTTATAAACAATTGACAGTGTTTATGTTATATCGGCAAACGTTAAACAAGACTATAATAAAGTTCAATAAAATCATCTTTTTTTTGTGGCAGTGGTTTTGGAGTTGTTTTCAAATCTGTTTTTTTTAGCAAGAAATTAGTAAAACTTAACTTTTTAGTTGATATTTTTGTAACATGATAGAAGAACAGGTCATACTTGTAAATGAGCAAGACGAGCCCATAGGCACCATGCCCAAAATGGAGGCGCATGAAAAGGCGGTGTTACACCGTGCGTTTTCAGTGTTTATATTCAATTCCAAGAACGAATTGATGTTGCAACAACGGGCGGCACACAAATACCATTCGCCTTTGTTGTGGACCAATACTTGTTGTTCGCACCAACGTGTGGGCGAATCCAATTTGGAGGCTGGCAGTCGGCGTTTACAAGAAGAAATGGGGTTTGTAACTCCACTCAAAGAAACGACCTGGTTTATTTATAAAGCCCCTTTTGACAACGGTCTTACCGAACACGAATTGGACCATATAATGGTCGGGCATTACGAAGCAGACCCCGTGATCAACCCCGATGAGGTGGAGGCCTGGAAATGGATGCCTTTGGAAGCGGTCAAAGCCGATATCAAGCGCCATCCTGCCCTTTATACCGAATGGTTTAAAATCATATTTGAAAAATTTTACGAACATATAAACACTAATCATGAGAGTAACCGTCAGTAGAAAAGCACATTTTAATTCCGCCCACAGGCTGTACCGTCCCGATTGGAGTTTTGAAAAAAACGATGCCGTTTTTGGGAAATGTAACAACCCCAATTACCACGGGCACAACTACGACCTGACTGTGAGTGTGACCGGAGAAATTGACCCTGAAACAGGTTTTGTCATGGACGTTAAAATTCTGAAAGACTTTATCAAATCGGAAGTGGAAGATGCCTTTGATCATAAAAACCTAAACTTGGATGTGCCTGAATTTAAAGACCTAAATCCCACGGCTGAAAACATTGTGGTGGTTATATATGACAAATTAAAAAAAGTACTTGATCCAGATTTAGATTTGGAAGTAACTCTCTATGAAACGGCTCGTAATTTTGTAACGTATTCTGGAAAATAACCTTTATGAACACCCTTTATCCATTGAAATTCCAGCCCATCCTCAAAGATAAAATTTGGGGCGGACAAAAATTGCAACAGATTTTACACAAACCCACCACCTCCAAAAATGCAGGTGAAAGTTGGGAAATCAGTGACGTGGAAGGCGATACTTCCATAGTCGCTAATGGCGCCTTACAAGGCAGCTCCCTAAACTATCTTTTGGAAACCCATACCTCAGACTTGTTAGGAGAAAAAAACTTTCGAGAGTTTGGGACTAAATTTCCGTTGCTCATTAAATTTATCGATGCCAAAGAAGATTTGTCGGTACAACTACACCCAAACGATCAGCTTGCCAAAGCCCGTCACAATAGTTTTGGAAAAACCGAAATGTGGTATGTGGTTCAAGCCGATCCAGAGTCCAATCTTATTGTTGGGTTCAATCAAAAGATGACTCAAGAGTTGTATTTAAAACATTTAGAAGATAAAACACTGCAACGTATTTTAAATTTTGATGCTGTTCAAGCTGGGGATACCTATTTTATTGAAGTTGGAAGAATTCATGCCATTGGGGCAGGTGTGCTTTTGGCCGAAATTCAACAAACAAGTGATATCACTTATCGTGTGTATGATTGGGATCGTGTGGATTCAGAAGGGAATGAACGCGAGCTACACAATGACATTGCCCTAGAAGCATTTGACTTTGATATGCCCGATAATTTTAGAGTGGACTATACGAAGGATTTTGATACCGCCACAGAACTGGTCAGTTGTCCGTATTTTACAACCAATATTCTCAAAGTACATGAAACTATCTTAAAAGAAAACACCCACGATTCTTTTATGATTTATATGTGTGTCGAAGGAACGGCACAAATAGAAGTGGATGGAAACCCAACTGAAATTTCAATGGGAGAGACGGTTTTGATTCCCGCTTGTATTAAAGGGTTTTCGATTTCTTCAAATCATGCAAAACTTTTAGAAGTATATGTTTAAAATTACGTAATATTGCAAAAACAAAAATTAAAATAATGGCTAACGTTAGAAATTTAAAGAAGGATATCAATTATGTATTAGGAGATATCATTGAAGCAGTATATATTTGGGAATATGCCAATACGGATAAAGACACCAAAAAAAGTGAAGCGATAATTGACGAGGCTATTTCTGCTTTTGATGAGTTGATTGCGAAGGTAAATGCAAAGAATGTTGAAAACCAAAAAGCACATTTCAAAGGAATCGCCAAAGATCTAGAAGCAAAAGGAGCAGCTTTAATCGAAAAGATTAACAAGCTCTAAATTACTCAGACTTTATAGTTTTAATATATTCCTCCAAGATAATTCCATATTTAGAATTGGCAATTTTTGGATTCAATACCTTGTTTATAGTATCCAAGTATTTCACATTGGCATCATAAATTTCAGAAACTGCTACAAAAGGAGCTACCTCACTGTCTTTGTTATTGAGCGCAAAATTGATGCTATACAAATAAGTACGTTGTACTATTTTGTCCATTTTAATTTGAAGAGAATCTGCAGCAGCTGAGTTTCCCTCTTTTTGAGCGTTTAATTGC
>JAURPF010000043.1 GCA_030835325.1 Flavobacteriaceae bacterium
ACAAATATTAAAAGGAATTGCTTAATAATAACAAAAAATGGAAAACAAAAAAGAACTAGGAAATTGGTTGAATGAACTAAATCTCGATCACCCTTTAGTAATCGCTGGCCCTTGTAGTGCCGAGACCGAAGAACAAGTATTAAGAATTGCACATGAGCTAAAAGACACAGATGTAAGCTATTATCGTGCAGGAATTTGGAAACCTCGAACACGCCCCGGAAATTTTGAAGGCGTGGGAGCATTGGGTCTAAAATGGCTTCAAAAAGTTAAGGAGGAAACCGGTTTAAAAACAGCAACAGAAGTTGCCAACAGAGCCCATGTAGAATTGGCTTTAGAACACGATATTGATTTATTATGGATCGGGGCACGTTCTACAGTGAGTCCATTTATTGTACAAGAAATTGCTGATGCTCTACAGGGAACTGATAAAATTGTTTTGGTTAAAAACCCAGTAAACCCAGATTTAGCGTTATGGTTAGGAGCAATTGAGCGTTTAGCAACAGCAGATATCAAAAACTTAGGCGTTATCCATAGAGGATTTTCATCCTATGAAAAATCAAAATATAGAAATAATCCAGAATGGCAAATGGCCATTGAACTGCAAACAAAGTTTCCAGACCTTCCATTAATCAACGACCCTTCTCATATTACAGGAAAACGCGATATGATTTTTGATGTGTCTCAAACCGCATTGGATTTAAACTTTGATGGTCTGATGATTGAAACCCATTTTGATCCTGATAACGCCTGGAGTGATGCAGCACAACAAGTAACACCAACGACTTTGATTCAAATTATGAAAGATTTAAAAATTAGAAAAGAATCGACTCCAGAAGTGGCTTATAACGATCAGCTTACAAATTTACGTGCACAAATAGACGTGATGGACAACCAGTTGCTCGAAACACTAGGAAAGCGAATGAAAGTTTCTGAGAGCATTGGAGCTCTTAAAAAACAAGAAAACGTGGCAGTGTTACAAAGCAAACGTTGGAATGAGATTTTAGGAAAGATGGTCTTAGAAGGTGAACAACACAACTTGAGTGAGGAGTTTATTCTGAAACTGTTCAAAGCAGTACACCAAGAATCAATCAACCACCAAGAACAAATTCTGAATAGATAAAACAAAAAAAAGCCTCGCATCGCGAGGCTTTTTTTTTAAGGCTTTTCTATTTATTTAATAGAAAAATCAAATACAGACTGATTTGTACGTCCTTGAGGTACATTTCCTTGGTAAATAAAACAATATTCACCAGGCTCTAAACTATCAGGAACTACCGTATATTTGTTGTTTCCAATAGTTTCAATCGTAAATGGAAGGGATTCTTTTGGATCGATTCCATTACTGTTTGTAAACACATTTGATTTTGAAGTAATAACTTCTCTTAAGTTTTTTGACTTTTTCACTCTCATTTTCACCAATACAAACTCATTTGGAGAGGATGCAACTCGAAACCACCAGTTAAACAATCCTGGCTGTTGTCCTTGAAAGTTTTGCATATTATCAGCGCCTGTATTGGGATCAAAAATAAATGTAAATTCTGGAGATCTTGTGCCAATCACATTATTAGAAGTACTTTTTGGCAACTGCGATTTTACCTTCGCGTTAATCAAACCAGATACCAATTGTTGGGCAACTGCATTTTGGTTTGTTCCCGAAAAAACAGAAGCCAAGATTGGTTTAAGCGTATTGTCATCTCCTAAATAATAAATCCCTGTTTTGGATTTTGTACTAAACTGAGCTTTTTGCATAACTAAGGCAATCACCTCGGAAGATACGCCAGATTCTTTTAATTTTGACAATGCAGAAATAGAGGCGTCAAAATCAACATCCGAAGAATTTATCTTACTCAAAATTATGGTTTCATCAAAACCTAATTCTTTCATTTGAATAATAGATTCATTTGTGACAATCTCTTGCGCCTTGGCAAATTGTTGTGTTACAGTAAGTAACAAAACAAACAGTGTAATTCTTTTCATATCTTAAATTAAATTGGATTTCAAAGATAGAACAAAATATATTAAAAAGAAATGTGTTTCTTTGTCTAGATATTTAAATACACTAATGATAGGAACTGTCTATAAATCTACGGGGAGTTGGTACTCTGTTAAATCTCAAGAAGGAGTGTTCTATGAGTGCCGTATCAAAGGAAAATTCCGAATACATGGAATTAAAAGCACCAACCCTTTAGCGGTTGGAGATCGTGTAGATTTTGACTTAGAAACAAGTAATAATACCAAAACAGGGGTCATTAAAACAATTCACCCACGAACCAATTATATCGTTCGGAAATCCGTCAACCTCTCTAAACAAACCCATATTATTGCGAGCAATATTGATCAAGTTTTTTTGTTAATCACAATTGATAACCCCCCAACATTTACAAGCTTTATCGATCGTTTTTTAGCAACCACCGAAGCCTATGCTATTAAAGCTATTTTACTCTTTAATAAGGTTGATATTAATGACGAACCCACTCAAAAAATCGTTCAAGAATTATCAGCACTCTATGAGGGTATTGGCTACCACTGTTTAAGTATTTCGGCTATAACAGGTAAGAATATAGAAGCCGTTAAAACCTTAATGACCGGAAAATCTAGCATGTTTGCAGGACATTCAGGCGTTGGAAAATCGACCTTAGTAAATTCGATTGAACCTGGATTGAATATAAAAACAAAAGAAATTTCAGACCAACACAAACAAGGCCAGCACACCACAACCTTTGCAGAAATGTTTGATTTGAGCTTTGATGCTCGAATCATTGACACCCCGGGTATCAAAGGATTTGGTGTTGTGGATATGGAACCCGCCGAAGTCGATCATTATTTTCCAGAGTTATTTGCCTTAAAACAATCCTGTAAATTCAACAATTGTCTGCATTTACACGAGCCTCAATGTGCGGTTAAATTAGCCCTCGAAAACAATCAAATAGCAGCCTCACGCTACAAAAGCTACACACAAATTTTGGAAGGGGATGACGAGCATTACCGAACGGATAACTACGAGCCAAAATGAGAGCAGTCATTCAAAGAGTATCAGAAGCAAGCGTCATCATTCAAGGAAAAAAAGTGGCGAAGATCGCTTCTGGATTATTAGTTCTTTTAGGGGTTACGGAGTCCGATACTCCCGAAGATATTCGTTGGCTAAGTAACAAACTAGCCAATCTCCGTATTTTTAATGATGCCGATGGTCATATGAACACATCTCTGAAGGACTGTAATGGATCGGCGATTGTGGTGAGCCAGTTTACGCTGTATGCACAAACAAAAAAAGGCAACCGCCCCAGTTATATCAAAGCTGCCAAACCCGAAATTGCAAAACCAATGTACGAGCAATTTGTGCGTCAATTTGAAAATGATTTAGGACAACCCATCCAAACAGGTGTGTTTGGTGCGGATATGAAAGTCGCACTTTTAAATGATGGCCCTGTAACAATTATTATCGATTCAAAAGCCAAAGAATAAGGAGTTGTTTTTGATGCCGTTATTTTAGTGAATATAATTTGATTTCTTTTGAACAATGACTAGTTTAGTAGTTCAATAATTTTCTCATAAAATGAACCTTCAAAACGCACAAAAAACCGTCGATAATTGGATTAACGCACATGGTGTTCGCTATTTTAACGAACTCACTAATATGGCGCAACTCACAGAAGAAGTGGGCGAAGTGGCTCGTATTATCTCAAGACGTTATGGCGAACAAAGCGAAAAAGAAAGCGATAAAAATAAAGACCTTGGCGAAGAATTAGCCGATGTTTTATTCGTTGTTCTTTGTTTAGCCAATCAAACTGGTGTAAATTTGCAAGACGCTTTTGATAAAAAATTAGCGTTAAAAACCAAACGGGATCACAACCGTCATCAAAACAACAAAAAACTAAAATAAATTTTGCATCTTTTCCTTCAAAATTCAACCCTAAACCCAAGTACCGATATTACGATTACAGGGTCTAAAAGTGAGTCCAACCGACTCTTGTTGCTCAAAGCATTGTTTAAAAATTTGGAGATTCAAAACGTCTCTAACTCAGATGACAGTCAGCACATGCTCAAAGCGTTAGATTCCGAAGCAACTGTAGTCGATATCCAACACGCCGGAACCGCCATGCGTTTTTTGACCGCTTATTTTGCAACTTTAGAAGGTAAGACAACCTTACTGACAGGATCGCAAAGAATGCAAGAACGTCCAATTAAAATTTTAGTGGACACTCTAAGAGCTTTAGGAGCAGACATAGAATATGACAAAGAGGAAGGGTATCCCCCCTTACGAATTACTGGAAAAATGCTACTCAAGGACGAAGTCCGAATGAATGCGAATGTGAGTAGTCAGTATATTTCTGCATTGTTACTGATAGCTACCAAACTAAAAAATGGATTGACATTACACCTTGATGGAAAAATCACTTCAGTTCCTTACATCAAAATGACCCTTTCATTATTAGAGCAACTCGGCGTTGAAACCAGCTTTGAAGGTCAAGTGATACAAGTGAAACCCTATTTAGAAACCGTTTCAAAAACGGTTGTTGTAGAATCGGATTGGTCGTCAGCATCCTATTTTTACAGTATCGTAGCTTTAAGTCCAGTGGGAACTCAAATTAATTTAAGTACTTATAAAAAAGACAGTTTGCAAGGCGATTCGGTTTTGCAAGAGATTTACACTCACTTAGGCGTTCAAACAACTTTTGAAGAGTCTAAAATTAATATAAAAAAAATCAATAACAACTTACCAGAAAGCTTAGATTTAGACTTAATCAACGCGCCGGATATTGCACAAACTATTGTGGTAAGCTGTCTAGGGCTTCAAATAAAGTGTAATCTTACTGGGTTACACACCTTGAAAATTAAAGAAACCGACCGTTTAGAGGCCTTGAAAAATGAAATTTATAAATTCGGAACCTCAATTGAAATTACCGACAATAGCTTACAGCTCTCAAATCCTAAACCCCTAAGCCCAGGTGCGGCTGTAGCAACCTATAATGATCATCGCATGGCGATGGCATTTGCACCTCTGGCGCTTAGCACATCATTCTCTATAAAAGAGGCCGAAGTCGTTTCAAAATCCTTTCCTGATTTCTGGGAGAATTTAAAACAATTAGGGTTCAAAATCTCCAATTCCTAAAAATAAAGGTTCAAATACTTGACAACACCTATTTTGAGGTCGTATATTCGCAGCTTGATATTAAAAAATCAAATAAAAAAACCAGCATGCTAAAATTAGTACTACCTACAGGAATGACTAATAGCGAACCTACCTGCCACAGGCAGGCAGCATGTGACCTTTAATAAAAAATAGATATAGATACATGAAATTATCGCATTTTAACTTTGAATTACCAGACGAATTATTAGCAGAATACCCTGCTGAAAACAGAGATGAGTCGCGACTCATGGTTCTTAATAGGAAAGAGCAAACGATCGAACATAAAATGTTTAAAGACATCATTGAATATTTTGATGAGGATGATGTGATGATTCTTAATGATACCAAAGTATTCCCAGCACGTTTGTTTGGAAATAAAGAAAAAACTGGCGCTCGAATTGAAGTTTTTCTTCTTAGAGAACTCAATGCGGAACAACGTTTGTGGGATGTGTTAGTCGATCCAGCTCGAAAAATTAGAATTGGTAATAAACTCTATTTTGGAGAGGATGAATCTTTAGTTGCTGAGGTTATCGATAACACAACTTCCAGAGGCCGTACCCTTCGTTTTTTGTATGATGGCTCCTATGAGGAATTCAGAAAAAAATTAACAGATCTTGGTCAAACCCCTTTGCCCAAATACATCAACAGAGATGTTGAGCCAGAAGATGAAGAGCGTTACCAAACAATTTATGCCAAAAATGAAGGTGCCGTTGCTGCGCCAACCGCAGGACTTCACTTTTCTAAGCATTTATTGAAGCGTTTAGAAATTAAAGGAGTTAAATTTGCTGAAGTCACGTTACACGTTGGATTAGGAACTTTTAACTCTGTTGAAGTAGAAGATCTATCTAAACATAAAATGGACAGTGAAGAAATTAAGATACCTGCATCAACTGCAACAACTGTTAATAAAGCTTTGGTTGAAAAACGTCGTATTTGTGCTGTTGGAACCACAGCCATGCGTACAATTGAAAGTTCGGTATCGTCTAACGGCAACCTAAATGAATTTGAAGGATGGACGAATAAATTTATTTTCCCTCCGTTTGATTTTTCAATTGCAAATTGTATGATCACAAATTTTCATACACCAAAATCAACACTTTTAATGATGACAGCTGCATTTGGAGGTCATGATTTTATAAAGAGAGCCTATAAAGAAGCGGTAAAGGAAAAATATAAATTTTATAGCTATGGTGATGCCATGCTCATTATATAATTAAAAATTATAAAGCCTCATATCAGAGGCTTTTTTTAGTACCAATTGTTTTTATTCATCATGGATTCCGCCAAAAAAGACATACGCGCATTATCAAAAGAGGAGTTAAGATCCTTTTTTGTCACGCATGGAGATCAAGCCTTTAGAGGAACTCAGGTTTATGAGTGGCTTTGGCAAAAAGGTGCTCATCATTTTGGGGACATGACTAATTTGTCCAAAGACACCCGACAGATGTTGGACGAAAATTTTAGCATCAACCATATCGAAGTAGATTCTATGCAACGTAGCACAGATGGGACCATCAAAAACGGAATTCGACTTCATGATGGGATGATTGTAGAATCCGTACTCATTCCAACCGCCAAACGATCTACCGCTTGTGTATCGTCTCAAGTAGGTTGCAGTCTTGACTGTAAATTCTGTGCAACCTCGCGTCTCAAACGCATGCGAAACCTTAACCCCGATGAGATTTACGATCAAGTTGTCGCAATTGATAAACAGAGCAAGTTATACCATAACCGTCCCCTTTCCAATATTGTATTTATGGGGATGGGAGAGCCGTTAATGAATTATAATAACGTACTCAAAGCGATTGATAAAATCACTTCCAAAGAAGGGTTGGGAATGTCGCCAAAACGGATTGTTGTCTCTACTTCTGGGGTGCCTAAAATGATTAAAAAAATGGCAGACGATCAGGTTAAATTTAATTTAGCGGTTTCGCTCCATTCAGCTATTGATAGCGTTCGAACCTCTATAATGCCATTCAATGAGACTTTTCCTTTGAAAGATTTGCGGGAAGCACTTCAATATTGGTATGCAGCTACCAATCGAATCATTACCTATGAGTATGTTGTTTGGGAAGGCATCAACGATACCAAAACGGACATTGAGGCACTGCTAAAGTTTTGTCAATTTGCACCTAGTAAAGTCAATCTTATTGAGTATAACCCGATAAATGATGGGATGTTTCAACAGGCCAGTTCAACAGCAATCGACCTATATGTTTCTATGCTAGAAGCCAAAAATATCACGGTTACAGTGCGCCGTTCTCGAGGTAAAGATATTGATGCTGCTTGTGGGCAACTCGCCAATAAGGCCTAAAAAAATTGTTTCAAGAAGTATTAAGTTGATGGATTTGGGATGACTGCATGAATTGCATCAATACGTTCTAAAGTTTCTTGTGATAATTCTGTGTCAATACTTTCAATGTTTTCTTTTAGTTGCTTCAAGTTTGTAGCTCCAATAATATTACTTGTTACAAAAGGTCTTTGGTTGACAAATGCCAAAGAAAGCGTTGTCAGGCTGATCCCTAAATCTTTTGCGAGCTGTAAATACTGTTTTGTCGCTTCAGTGGATTGCGCACTGCTGTAGCGTGCAAAACGTGGAAATAATTTGAGACGAGCATTGTCTGCAGCGGTGCCCTCTATATATTTTCCAGAGAGAACTCCAAATGCTAAAGGAGAGTAAGCGAGAAGTCCAATATTTTCTCTTAAAGATACTTCTGCCAAATCTCCTTCAAATACTCGATTCAACATTGAATAGGCATTTTGAGTGGTACTAATCGGAATTAAATTATCGTTTCTAACTTCTTCTGCACAGCGCATAGCTCCCCATGCTTTTTCATTCGACAAGCCAATTGCTCTAATTTTTCCAGCATCCACAAAGGATTTCAAAGCGTGTAAAACTTCATTAAAATTATCGACCCATGGATCGTTTGGACTGGGTTTAAAATCGCGTACACCAAATATATTGGTGTGGCGTTCTGGCCAATGTAATTGATATAAATCAATATAATCTGTTTGCAAACGTGCGAGTTCTAAGTCTAAGGCTTCTTTAATAGTGACGGCACTAAATCCTGCTGTTCTGATATGAGCTGTATAATCGCCTATTCCTGCAATTTTACTGGCAATGATGACCTTATCTCTCGTTTTATTTTTTTTGAGCCAAGTGCCTATATACTTACTGGTTCGCCCTTGAGTTTCAGCTGTGGCGGGTACTGGATACAATTCGGCTGTATCAATAAAATTAACGCCGTGTTCTAAAGCATAATCCATTTGAGCATGGCCTTCAGCTTCTGTATTTTGATTTCCCCAGGTCATTGATCCAAGGCAAATTTTACTGACCTTAATATTGGTACTTGGAAGTGTAGTATATTTCATGTGTTTGTTGTATTGATTTTAACGGTCATATGTTACAACCATTTAATCATTTTCTTGTGAATCAAGTTTTATCTGATTAATTGTTATTTAAAAGCTTTGTTATTTCATCTAATTTTGGAGTCAAAACCACTTCAATACGTCTGTTTTTGGCTTTACCCTCAGTTGTTTCGTTTGTTGCAATTGGCGCAAACTCTCCACGTCCTGCGGCTGTTAAACTTTCGGGATTGATTGCTCCATTTTCATTTAAAATTTGAACAATTGCTGTGGCTCGTTTGGTTGATAAATCCCAATTATTAGCAATTTGTCCGCCACTAGTAAAGGGATCATTATCGGTATGACCTTCAATGAGTACTGCAATTTCAGGGTTGTTCGCCAGAACAGTTCCTAGTTGCTCTATCGCTTGACGTCCTTCAGATCCAACCGCCCAACTACCAGATTTGAAAAGTAATTTATTTTCCATTGACACATAGACTTTTCCATCGCGTTGTTCTACCGTGAGTCCTTTGCCTTCAAAAGCGGTGAGAGCTTTTGAAATCGCTTCTTTCAAGTTGCGCATCGCTTGGTCTTTTGAAGCGATTAGAGCTTCTAATTCTGCGATGCGTTGCGAGCGTTCTTGCATGTCCGCTTCTAACTTCAAAAGTCGATCATTTTCTGCCGCTAAGGCCAATTCTTTGGCGTTTAATTGTGCTAAAAGTTCTCTGTTTTTTTGCACATTATCAGCAATGGCTTTAGAGCTATTTTGTTCCAAGGCCGTATAAGAATCATTCAGTGCATCGTATTTTTTTTGAAGCCCAGTTACATCTTGCTGAAGTTGATTCCGTTCTAAAAGTGTTGCATCGTACTCATTTTGTAATTGATCAAATTGAATTTGAAGTGCATTTTTATCACTTAAAATACCATCGCTTTCAGCGTTTAAGTTGTCGTAGTCATTTTTAAGATTCGTGTATTTACCCTCTAGTTCTTTGTAAAGTTTAGAAGAAACACAAGAAGTGAAGGTAAAAACAACAAGAGTTAAGATTAATAGTTTATTGATCATTGTATATTAATTTGTAAATTAGTTTTTATTGTAATTCAACCAAAACAGGACAGTGGTCGCTGTGTGCTGCTTCAGAAAGGATAACGGCGCGTTTTAATTTTTCTTGTAAGGGAAGAGAAACTAATGTGTAGTCCAATCGCCACCCTTTGTTGTTGGCTCGTGAATTTGCGCGATAACTCCACCAGCTGTAATTATGTGGTTCGGAATTAAATTCGCGAAAGGCATCTACAAAACCACTTTTTAAAAATTGACTCATCCAAGCACGTTCTTCGGGTAAAAACCCAGACACATTTTTATTTCTCACAGGATCATGAATATCAATTGCTTTATGACATATATTATAATCGCCACAAATAATGAGATTAGGAACGTCTTTTTTTAATGTATTTATATAGTCTTGAAACAAATCCATATACTCGAGCTTGTGCTCTAAACGCGCTAAGTTTGTTCCCGAAGGAAGGTATAAACTCATCACAGATACTCCATCAAAATCTGCACGAAGGTTGCGTCCTTCAAAATCCATCGACTCAATTCCTGTTCCAAAAACCACATTGTTTGGTTTGGTTTTGGATAAAATGGCCACGCCGCTATACCCTTTTTTTTGAGCACTGAACCAATAATTATAAGAATAGCCCGCAGCCTCAAAAATACTCAAGTCGAGTTGATCTTCTTGTGCTTTTATTTCTTGTAAACAGATAACGTCAGGGTTGGCACTTTTCAGCCAATCAATAAATCCTTTTTTGAGCGCAGCTCGAATACCATTCACGTTGTAAGAAATAATTTTCATCTTATAGGATAATAATTTTAGCTAAAATAATTAATAGAGTACTTTTACCCTAAATATTTAGTCTTGTTTTAATGAAAACTATTAACAAAATATTTTTGGTTGTTTGTAGTTTAAGAGTCATGATGAAGTCCTGTTTTAACATTTTACTCATTTTATCCTTCACACATTCTTGGTCTCAAGAAGTGTCATCTTTGTATAAGACAAAGAAATTGGCGGTAAAGGACTCGATTCGAATTGACAGTGTAAGCATCAACCCTTCTAATTTTTCCATTTCAAATTTAAAGAATGAAACGATCCCCTTTTCATCATACACCATAGATTTTGAAAATGCATTGCTCACGTTTAATACCAGAGTACAAACGGACTCTATAAAAATTTCTTATTTAAGTTATCCGCAATTTCTTACTAAAACATATCAAGAATTAGACGAACGCATCATTGTAAACAGTACAGGAAATCTCCAAAACTTATATAAATTATCACAACCAAACTCAAATCGTGTGACGGTGCCATTTGACGGTTTGGCATCCTCGGGGAGTATTTCAAGAGGCGTAACTATTGGAAACAATCAAAATTCAGTTTTAAACAGTGAACTTGACCTTCAAATTAGCGGTAAGTTAAATGACAAAGTGACCTTACGTGCTTCGATTCAAGACTCTAACATTCCTTTGCAAGAAAGTGGTTATTCGCAACGGTTGGATGAATTTGATCAAGTTTTTATTGAAGTTTTTAGTGAGCGTTGGCGAATTAGAGCTGGGGATATTGATTTAAAAAATTCACAATCTTATTTTTCACAATTCTCCAAACGTATTCAAGGTCTTTCATTGACAGCTAATTTTAAAAATGAAGATTCTGAATTCACTTCTTTTGCAGCAGGAGCTCTTGTTCGTGGTCAATTTTCATCAAGTCAATTTGTTGGACAAGAAGGCAATCAAGGCCCCTATAAATTAGTTGGGCCAAATAATGAGTTGTATGTTTTAGTGGTTTCTGGAAGTGAAACAGTGTATGTGAATGGAATTCCTTTGGAGCGTGGCGCCACAGAGGATTATATTATTGATTACAATGCAGGGGAAGTTATTTTTAACGCGACGTACCCCATCACTTCAGAAATGCGAATTACGGTTGATTACCAATACAGCGAGCGCAATTACTCCCGATTTATAGGCTATGCGGGCAGTCATTATAAAAATGACAAATGGACGCTAGGCGTGTCTGTTTACAATGAAAACGATCTAAAAAACCAACCGCTTCAACAATCCCTTAATTCAGAACAAGTGGCAATTTTATCCAACGCAGGTGACGATACAGCATTAATGATTGCTCCTTCAGCAACTCCAGAAGCCTATAATGAAAACCGAATTCTATATAAAAAAAGCACGGAAAATGGGGTGGAATTTTTTGAGTTTTCAAACAACCCTGATGATGAATTATTCCTTGTTAAGTTCACAGCTGTGGGGTCTCAGCAAGGGAATTATAAAATTAGAAGTTCCAATGCGATTTCAAATATTTACGAGTACGTCGCACCCATATCAGGGGTCAAACAAGGCGATTTTGAGCCAATTGTACAACTGGTTGCTCCTGTAAAATTGCAAGTCGCGGTGGTGAATGGGGCCTTTAAACCCAATGAGAAAACGGCTGTTGAGTTTGAATTTGCTACAAGCAAAAATGATTTAAATTTATTTTCATCAGTCGATGATGAAAATGATACAGGGGTCGCAGGCCAACTGTCTATAAAACATCAGTTTCTTAAAACGGCTAAAGATTGGGTTTTAGATGTGAACTCTGACATCGATTATATTCAAATTGGTTTTAGAAATATAGAAGGACTTTATAATCCAGAGTTCAATCGGGATTGGAATATTGAAGCGCCTTTAGGAAATCAAATTATTACGGATCTTGGCGATCAGGTTTTTACTGTTACAGGAACCCAGTTTTCACACCCAGAAAAAGGGGCACTAAAGTATGAATTTCAGCATTTAAATTATAACAAAAATTATAAAGGAAATCGCCATGTATTTTATTCCAATCTGAATTTGGAGCGTTTTCAGTTTTACTCGAATTCTAGCCTTTTAGAAACCGATGATCTTCACTCAAACTCTGTTTTTTACAGATCGGACAACCGTTTGAAATACAGTTATAATAAAGGCTGGTCGGGTGTTGAGTTTTCAACGGAACACAACGAAAAAAAGGATATTGAATTAAATCAGATGGACCCCATTAGTCAGAAGTTTCAAGCCTATGAAGTGTTTACTGGTATTGGAGATTCCACAAAGGTGTTTGTGAAACTAGGGTATATGCACAGAACCAATGACAGTCTTCAAAAGAATCGCCTTACAAAAGTAAACACATCAAATACCTATTATTTGGATTCTAAATGGATTCAAACTCAAAAAACGAATTTAAGTTTATATGCAAATTACCGCGTTTTTAAATCTACAAATGCATCCGCTCCACTCCAAAAATCGATCAATTCACGGTTGCAATACAGTCAAAAGTTAGCCAATAATGGCATTCATTGGAATACACTTTTTGAAACCAATGCAGGGCGTTTGCCACGACAGGATTTCACTTATGTAGAAGTTGAGCCTGGTCAGGGGAGTTTTGTTTGGTTCGATTATAACGAGAATGGTATTCAAGAATTAGAAGAGTTTGAAATCGCTCAATTTCAAGATCAGGCGACCTATGTCCGGGTGTTATTGCCCAACCAAGTTTACCTGCGAACGCATCAAAACAAGCTGAGTCAATCCTTGACCTTAAATCCGATACAGTGGGCAAATTCGCCTCAAGCCTCCAAACGATTTTGGTCTCATTTTTATAACCAAACCTCTCTTTTGATTGATCGAAAAGATATAAATAATAGTGCCTCTATTCGTTTAAATCCATTTCATTCTAACGCAGAAGATCAGTTGGCACTTCAGTCGAATTTCAGAAATCAGTTATTTTACAATCGGGGGAAGCAGCACTATACTGTTTCGTACAGTTATTCGGAATCTAAAGCACGTAATACACTTTCATTTGGGTATGTGGAACAGGAAACTTTTAGTCATCAAGTGAACATTTTACACAAAATAAAAGAGCAGTGGTTACTTAGTTTACAAACAAATTTAGATGAAAATTTTAGTGCAAGTGAAAATTTTTCTTCCAAAAATTTTCAACTTAAAGAATCACTTCTCAACCCAAAAGTGTCTTATTTACTCGATGACAACAAACGGTTTGATGTGTATTACCAATATCAAAATAAGAAGAACTCAATTGGAGATATGGAGCAACTTACCCAAGAAAAATATGGCGTGTCTTTTATGCTTACGCAAAACCAGAAAGCGGCTATTTCTGGTGAGTTTAACTATTTTTCAAATGAATTTTCCGGAATTTCTAATACTCCGGTTGCTTACCAAATGATGGAAGGTTTACAGCCTGGCACCAACTTCACTTGGTCACTAATTGCACAAAAAAAACTGACGAAGTTTTTAGATTTAAATCTGAATTATTTTGGAAGAAAGAGTGAAACCAGTCGCACCATCCACACGGGTACGGTTCAGTTAAAAGCGTATTTTTGATAACTTTGGTATAATTTTTGTCAGACTAAAGAGAGCCCAAATATATTTTCAATCATGAACAAATCACTTCTAATTGTATCTTTTTTTATATGTTTTAATTTATTTAGTCAATCCCAAAACGATGTTCCCTCTATTTTTGAGAAACATCATGAGGTGAAAGTTGGAATCATTAAAATTTTGGCCGGTCCTATTTTTGAGGGCACTTATGAATACATCAAAGATAGAAATATGGGTTATGGTGCCAGTCTATTAGTGAATTTAAATACCAATAATGACTATTTTAAAACCTATCAATTACTCCTTTTTTTCGTATGTATTTTGATAGGAATGAACAATATGGTGCAAAAGGATTTTTTGTAGAAAGTTTCCTTTCCTTTTATAATGGAGATGACAAGAATCTCAACTCAAATACTGACACTAAATATTTTGAAACCGCATTAGGGTTTTCTGTCGGTCAAAAATGGATAAATTCTGCCGGATTTGTTTTTGAAGTTAAGTTAGGAGTCGGACGAAATCTTTTAGGAAACTCTTCAAATGATGCAGTACTTAAAGGAGATTTTTGTATTGGGTATCGTTTCTAACGTCTCAGAGAAAAGTGTGATTTGTACTGAGTTTTCTTCATAGTACTGTTTACCTAGTCCACTTCAAACCAATAATCATTTTCTGCTAATATGTTATCGTAGAGGGATTGCTATCTAAATATTTTATAGTTCAAGTATCATTATACCCATCTCCGTTGTGGGTAAAGTAGTATTCTGTAGGGACTTTATTTTTTATGGCAGAACATAATGAACCCCTAAAGCCATAATTTTTTAAGGTTGGGGAGTTCAATACAATTGCTCTTATACAAATAGAGTTTATTGTTGTAAATGTTGAAGTAGTAGTTGGATTGATGGCGACCAAAATATGATCGCTTGTAAAACCTCTACAAATGTCGGAAATGTTAGCTGTAAAGATTTTTGTTCTAATGTCTTAGAGAAAAATGAGATCTGTATTGTGCTTCAACTCCATTGGCATTGGTGTATTTTACGACAAACCAGTAATCTGTTGCTGTTAGCATTGATCCATTGAAAGTCCCATTCCACGCAGATCGACTGGGTTTAAATTCATATAACAATTTCCCATAACGGTCAAAAATTGAGATCACTGCTGTGGGGTCATCTTTCAAACATTTGATATTCCAAGTGTCGTTCTCTCTATCACCATTAGGCGTTAAGAATTTTGGGAATTCCATAATCATAATGCTTGTTTCAGGGATAGTACTGCACCCAAAAGCATCTCTTACAGCGACTGTATGTTCTTGACATCCAGTGACATATTCAAATACATCATTGCTTTGCCAAGTTCCTCCGTCTAATTGGTATTCATAGGTGCCACTTCCTCCAGTGGCAGACACTAAAATCATTTGATTTGCGTCAAAATTTTCTGATAAGTTTTTTGCATTAATCGTTAAAATACTGATAGGGTTCACTACAATCGTCATGGTCGTGGGGTCTGCACATTGGTTAGGATCAGGTGTGAAAGTATAAGTCGTTGTTGCTAAATTATTTAAAGCTGGAGTCCATGAACCTCTAATGTTGTCATTGGAGGTTGTGGGTAAAGGCTCCAGCACACTGCCAATACAAATGGGAGCAACTTGCGTAAATACGGGTATAGTATGCGTAAGGACAGCAATAGTCATTTTGGTTTTAGCTAAACAAATACCTGTTACTGGAGTAGGGGTAAAGGTGTATTCTGTAGTGACCATATTATTTATTGCAGGAGACCAAGTGCCATTATATCCATTATTAGAAACAATGGGTAAATTCGACAAAGGATCGCCAACACAAATAGGGTTAACTTGTGTGAAAATTGGTTTTATAACAGGGTCAACTGTGATATTCATTGTTGTGCCTATAGCACATTGATCTGAATCGGGTGTAAAGGTATAAGTACCTGAAGTAGTGTTGTCAAAAACTGGCGACCATGTTCCTGTAAATCCTTCTACAGAACTTGTTGGGAGTGTTAACATATCTCCTTCGCAAATAGGAGGTATTTGTACGAATGTTGCGTTTGAAGTAATATTAATAGTAATATCAAAAGGTTTCTCGTTTATACAGCTTGGATCTACAGGTGATTCTGCATACACATATAATGTAGTGGAAGCCGAGATTTTAGTTCCAGCACTCAGTTGTTTACCACCGCCATTAGGGGCGGTAAAGTAATTTCCATTGGTGAGTGCTGGCAATATATAACTATCACAAGGAGTTGTATCAGCTGGAGTGTCCACTGTTGGTTTAGAATTAACCGTTGCAGTGACTGCAGTTCGTGTTCCTGAGGTACACCCATTTTCTGAAGCCAAAACCCAAAAGGTGGTCGTACTCGTTAAAATAGGATTGTAGGTGCTGCCTGTATGTAAAAGCGTGCCTCCAGTTTGACTGTCATACCACAAAATGTCTGTTGTGTTTGAAGTGGCTGATAGGTTGGCAGGATCATTTTCGCAACTTACAGAGGGACTGGTAGATAAAATTTTAGGGGGGTTAAAGGTTGTAAACCCCGAAATATTTAAGACAGGATCTCCGGGCATTCCTCCATATTCAACCACATAGCCTTTGGCTTGATATTGCGAAGGTTCTCCTGAAGTATTGTTGGGTAAATCGTTCCAAGAGCCTGGAATACCTGTATTGAAAGTGATGTGTGCATAGTCCTCGTTATTATTAGAATTATTAGGTTCACCAGAATTCCAATTGGCATAGTTTGGCGTGGCCCCGCCCGCATTGCCATTCCAAAAAGTCATACCTGCTTCTGGTCCTGTTGCCCATTTCCAGACACCTTCGTTAGCTTCATCTGTTCCGCCAATCCAGCCCGTGCCTGGCGTTAATTCTCCTGCAATTTGGGCTTCGTCTGTAGTAGTTAAAGTTGCTAAATAGCCTTGTAAACCAAAATAAAGAGGCAAAGCTTCAGCCGCCGCTTTTGCATCAGTCCAAGTGATTAAATTTGCAGGAATAAAGTCATAATAATGACCTGTTGAGGCTAAATAATTTGCAGATCCTGCAGTTAAGGAAAAGGTTTTTGGCCCCACATTTATATTAGTGCTACTAAAAACAACATCATAAACCGCTTCTTCAATATCTATATAAGTTGCAGAACCCCCACCGGTTAATGTTAATTTAGCTTGATTTTCATCCCAATTGGAAATTACATTGGGATGAGATCCTATTAAAGAAAGTTTGTCTTCCCCTTTAACATAACCAGATGAAATTTGAATATAAAAAGCAGAAATGAGTGTATCATCTGGACCAACGATGTCAAAAAAAGTTACTATTGGTTGTTCACTTTGTGGGCAATAGATTTGATTGCCTACAGCAGTCACTGTTGGAGGAGTGTTGTGTCCAAAAGAGGTCAAAGTGTTTAAAAACACGACTACATATATAACAGATTTTACACTTAACTTCAAGTTATTTAATTTTTTTAAGCCAGTGTTTCATGGCTACTTCATTTTCAATAATTGTTTTTAAATCTTCTATTTTTACGCGTTGTTGCTCCATGGAATCTCGATGTCTTATGGTTACACAATTATCCTCAAGAGAATCGTGATCAACAGTAATACAAAACGGTGTTCCTAAAGCATCCTGACGGCGGTAACGTCTTCCAACAGCATCCTTTTCATCATATACCACATTAAAATCCCATTGCAAATCACTTAAAATAGTTTTTGCAATTTCTGGTAATCCATCCTTTTTTACCAAGGGTAAAATCGCTGCTTTAATAGGTGCTAAGACTGCGGGCAGTTTCAATACTGTTCGAGTGGTGTTATTTTCTAAATTCTCTTCAGTTAAGGCATTTGAAAATACAGCTAAAAACATGCGATCCAATCCTATGGATGTTTCTAGAACGTAAGGTGTATAATTTTTATTTTCTTCGGGGTCAAAATATTGGAGTTTTTTGCCAGAATGTTTTTCGTGTTGACTTAAATCAAAATCGGTACGTGAGTGAATGCCTTCCAATTCTTTGAATCCAAAAGGGAATTTAAATTCAATATCTGAAGCGGCATCGGCATAATGTGCCAGTTTTTCATGATCGTGAAATCGGTAATTATCAGCACCCATTCCTAATGATAAATGCCATTTCATACGCGTTTCTTTCCAATACTCATACCATTTTTGTTGCGTTCCGGGTTTGATAAAATACTGCATTTCCATTTGTTCAAATTCACGCATTCTAAAAATAAATTGACGTGCTACAATTTCATTTCTAAAAGCTTTTCCAGTTTGTGCAATCCCAAACGGAATTTTCATGCGCCCTGATTTTTGAACATTTAAAAAATTCACAAATATGCCTTGAGCGGTTTCAGGACGTAAATATAAGTCCATCGCATTTTCGGCAGAAGCACCTAACTTGGTACCAAACATGAGGTTAAATTGTTTTACCTCGGTCCAGTTTTTACTTCCTGTAAGAGGGTCTGCGATTTCCAACTCTTCAATAAGTGCTTTGACATCTGCTAGATTTTCATTTTCTAGAGATTTTGCCAAACGCGACAGAATACTGTTTATTTTAGTTTGATAACCAACAACCTTTCCATTAGTAGAGATGAATTCGTTTTTGTCAAAACTTTCTCCAAAACGTTTTTCGGCTTTTTTGATTTCTTTCTCAATTTTGCCTTCAATTTTAGCACAATAATCTTCTACAAGAACATCGGCTCTGTAGCGTTTTCTGGAGTCTTTATTATCAATCAAAGGGTCGTTAAAAGCATCCACATGTCCAGAAGCTTTCCAAGTTGTAGGATGCATAAAAATAGCAGCATCTAGGCCTACGATGTTTTCATTCATTTGAACTATGGCTTTCCACCAATATTCGCGTATATTTTTTTTTAACTCTACGCCATTTTGTGCATAATCATAAATTGCACTAAGGCCCTCATAAATTTCACTGCTCTGAAATACAAATCCGTATTCCTTCGCATGTGAAATAACTTTCTTGAAACTTTCTCCTTGATTTGTCATATCACAAAAATAGAAAACGCTTTTTAAATTAAACTTAAAGTTAGGGTGAAAAATAAAATATTATTTTAATTTTAATGCCACCTAAATGTACTATTTGTGCTCTCGAGTCTTACAAATCTATTTTTTCCAAAAATATGCCATGCCTGCAATACAATTTTAAAGGATAATGAACTTGATATTTGTGTGGTATGTCGACACGAGTTGCCATTAACAAATTACCATTTTGAGCGCCCCGAAACAGTAAAAAAAATCTTTTTTGGTCGGGTGCACCTAGAAGCGGCAACAGCGCTCTTTTATTTTCATAAAAGCGGAAGGGTTCAACAGATGTTACATCATTTAAAATATAAAGGCAAAGAAGATCTTGGACGTATTTTTGGAAATTGGTTGGGTGCTGAACTTCTAGAGTCTCCTTATTTTGAATCCATTGATGTTGTAATTCCAGTTCCGGTTCATTTTAAAAAACTAAAACAAAGAGGATATAATCAGGTGGCTCTTTTTGCGCAACAAATTGCGAAAGTGTTGAATGTTTCTTACTTGGACGACGTGCTTCTAAAATCTACAAATACCAAAACTCAAGTTTTTCAGTCTCGAGAAGCACGTTTTCAATCTGTTGATCATAGTTTTTATGTCCAAAACATAAACACAATTGAAAATAAACATATTCTACTCGTGGATGATATTATTACAACGGGAGCCACAATTGAAGCTTGTGCACTGGTTTTGAATCCAGAAAAGAAGATGCGATTAAGTGTTGCAACAATTGCAATTACGCATTCCATTTTTCGTTAGTACTAAAATATGTTGTTACTTTGCGTAAAATGCAATATTAATGGGTAAAAAGTTTGCCAATTTGGGGTTTTTAGTTGTTGTCAGCTTGATTTTTTCATACTGTGCCAATAAAGGAACAGCTTCTGGTGGGCCAAAAGATGAATTGCCACCAGTGATTATAAAATCGATTCCAGAGAATTTTTCTCTAAACTTTGATTCAAAAGAAATCATTATTTATTTTGATGAATACATCAAAATGAAAGACATACAAAAGCAACTCATTATTTCTCCATTGATGGATCCTGAGCCAAATATCAGTCCGGTGGGAAGTGCTAGTAAGTATATCAAAATAAAAATACTGGATACACTGCAAGCCAATACTACGTATGCTTTTAACTTTGGTGAAAGTATTGCGGATAATAATGAAGGAAATGTATTACCGTATTATAAATATGTGTTTTCTACTGGAGATTATATCGATTCGCTTTCTGTTTCTGGAATTGTTAAAGATGCTTTAAACAGAGAAACTGACGAGCGTATTGCGGTCTTGTTATATGAGGTGGATTCCACTTTTACAGATTCTGTTATCTATAAAAAGAAACCAAAATACATTTCAAATACAGACAGTGTTTCAGCCTTTAATTTAGAAAACATTAAGGAGGGCACCTATCTTTTAGCAGCACTCAAAGAAGAAAATCCGAATTATATTTTTCAACCCAAAACAGATAAAATTGGATACAGAAAACAGTTTATCACAGTACCTTCGGATACAGCTTATGTTTTAAAAATGTTTGATCAATCCATTGATTATAAATTCAGAAGAGCCAAACAAGTATCGTCCAGTAAGCTTGCTTTTGGGTATGAAGGTGATGGAGAATCAATGAAAATAAGGCTACTTTCCGATGCCCCAGAAGAGTATGCTTCAATCGTTACAAAAGAGATCGATAAAGATACTCTCAACTATTGGTTTCGTCCAAAACTTGAAGTAGATTCTTTAATTTTTGAAATTACACACAAACAAACAATCGATACAACGGTGGTAAAGATTAAAGACTATAAATCGGATTCTTTGGTTTTTAATACGATTAGCTCTATGCTCAAATTAAAAGAGTCTCATAGGATAAGTGCTTCGATTCCATTGGATTCTATGGATGTCACCAAAGTACGGGTTATGGATAAGGATTCTGTATTTCAGCAACCAACAATGGTCTTGGACTCCTTTGCGAACACCGTTGACATTAGTTTTAATAAAACGGAAAAAAATAGTTACACAATCGAAATACTTCCGGGTGCTTTTACAGATTTCTATGGGGCTAAAAATGATACTTTAAATTTTAAAGCAACAACCAAGGCACGATCTTCTTATGGCGATGTTCGTATAGAAATCCGTAACGGTGTTTATCCTTTGATTGTTCAACTTACAGATTCTAAAGGAATGGTGGTTGAAACGTCCCTAGTTCAAGAAGCTTTTCCAGTAGATTTTAATGAAGTGACTCCCGGAATCTATTTTTTAAGAGTTATTTTCGATACGAATCAAAACGGGGTTTATGACTCCGGAGATTATTTAAAGAAAATTCAACCTGAACGCGTGAGTTATGCTCTAGAACCGGTTGAAGTTCGTGCGGGTTGGGATACGATTGAAGAATTTACCTTAGAAGATTAAGACTTCAAACTCGCCTTAATCAATTCGCGATTCATTCTTGCTATGTTTTCTAACGAAATACCTTTTGGACATTCTACCTCACAAGCACCCGTGTTTGTACAGTTACCAAAGCCTTCTAAGTCCATTTGAGCAACCATATTTTGAACACGCTCTGTGGCTTCGACTTGCCCCTGAGGCAGTAAGGCATATTGTGATACTTTAGCACCTACAAATAGCATTGCAGAAGAGTTTTTACATGTAGCAACACAAGCGCCACATCCAATACAAGTAGCGGCATCCATCGCCTCGTCTGCATCCTTTTTTGGAATTGGAATTGAATTTCCATCTTGCATATTTCCAGATGTATTGACCGATATAAAACCTCCAGAATGTTGAATTCTATCAAATGCCGAACGGTCTACAATTAAATCTTTAATCACTGGAAAAGCATTTGCTCTAAAGGGTTCAATAAAAATAGTATCACCATCTTTAAATTTACGCATGTGTAATTGACAAGTTGTCACGAGTCGGTCTGGTCCATGCGCTTCCCCATTAATATATAAAGAACAAGATCCACAAATCCCTTCTCTACAATCGTGATCAAATGCTACAGGCGAATCGCCATTGCTGATCAGTTGCATATTTAGGACATCCAACATTTCAAGAAATGACATATCGGGTGAAATATCTTGAATTGGATATTCTACAATTTTTCCTTCAGTAGTGGCGTTTTTTTGTCGCCATATTTGTAATGTTAAATTCATAGCTGTTCTTATTTGTATGAGCGTTCTTTAACTTCAATATTTTCGTAAACTAATGCTTCTTTGTGCAACTTTGCATCTTTAGGTTCTCCTTTATACTCCCAAGCAGACACAAACTGAAATTCTTTTCTTCGTTGTGCTTCTCCGTCTGGAGTTTGGTATTCTTCTCTGAAGTGTCCACCAGCAGATTCTTCACGAACTAAAGCATCTTTTGCAAACAACTCTCCTAGTTCAAGGAAATCTGCCACGCGACCGGCTTTTGCTAATTCCTCATTAAATTCGTCTGAAGTACCAGGAACAAGAACTTCTTTATAAAATTCCTCTCGAAGTGCGGATATTTCCTTAATAGCTTCTTTTAATTCTTTTTCATTGCGAGCCATTCCACATTTGTTCCACATAATTTTTCCAAGACGTTTATGGAAATAATCCACAGGTTTGGTTCCTTTGTTATTTATAAAGTGATTGATTTCTGAAGTCACTTTGGCTTCTGCTTCTTCAAATTCTATGGTGTCTGTAGGAATTGGACCAGTTCTGATGTCATCGGATAAATAGTTTCCAATAGTGTAGGGCAATACAAAATAGCCATCTGCCAGTCCTTGCATTAGTGCCGAAGCTCCCAAACGGTTTGCACCATGATCAGAAAAATTAGCTTCTCCAATTGCATAAAGTCCAGGTATGGTTGTTTGTAAGTTATAATCAACCCAAACGCCTCCCATGGTGTAGTGTACGGCTGGATAAATCATCATTGGTGTTTCGTATGGGTTTTCATCAACAATTTTCTCATACATTTGGAATAAGTTGCCGTATTTGCTTTTAACGACTTCTTTTCCTAGGGTTTGGATGAGTGAATCATCTTCTTCATTTAATCCTCTGACATGTGCTTGTTCTTTTCCATATCTTATGATAGCAGAAGCAAAATCTAAAAATACTGCTTCTCCTGTTTTATTCACCCCAAAACCCTCATCACAACGTTCTTTAGCAGCTCGTGAAGCTACATCTCTAGGAACTAAGTTTCCAAATGCTGGGTAACGTCTTTCTAAGAAATAATCGCGTTGATCCTCTGGCAGATCTGTAGGCTTTAATTCACGATTTTGGATGGCTTTAGCATCTTCTAATTTTTTTGGAACCCATATGCGTCCATCATTCCTTAATGATTCAGACATTAGGGTTAATTTTGATTGGTGATCACCTGAAACAGGGATACAAGTTGGGTGGATTTGTGTGTAACAAGGATTTGCAAAATAGGCCCCACGTTTGTGTGCCTTCCAAGCTGCCGTTACATTGCTTCCCCTTGCATTTGTAGAAAGGTAAAATACATTTCCATATCCTCCAGTTCCTAATACCACAGCATGTCCTGAGTGGCGTTCGATTTCACCTGTCACTAAGTTTCGCGTAATAATTCCACGGGCTTTTCCGTCTACAATTACCACGTCTAACATTTCGTGACGGCTGTACATTTTTATTTTTCCACGTCCAATTTGACGGTTCATCGCAGAGTAAGCTCCTAACAAGAGTTGTTGACCTGTTTGTCCTTTGGCATAGAACGTTCTTGAAACTAAAACGCCTCCAAAAGAACGGTTGTCTAAAAGCCCTCCATAATCTCTTGCAAAAGGTACACCTTGTGCAACACATTGATCTATGATATTTGTAGACACTTCGGCTAAACGGTGTACGTTGGCTTCACGCGAGCGGTAATCTCCACCTTTTATGGTGTCATAAAATAAACGGTAAGTAGAATCGCCATCGCCTTGATAATTTTTAGCAGCATTGATTCCTCCTTGTGCAGCAATGGAGTGTGCTCGACGTGGTGAGTCTTGAAAACAAAATGCTTTCACGTTGTATCCAAGTTCAGCAAGAGTGGCAGCAGCAGATCCACCAGCAAGTCCAGTTCCAACTATAATCACATCGATGTGTCGCTTGTTGGCAGGATTTACAAGGTTGATACTGTTTTTATGTTTGGTCCATTTATCTTTTAAAGGACCTTCTGGTATTTTTGAATCTAAAGCCATAATCCTGTGTTTTAGTGTGTGTTATTTAAAAAGTGGAACAAGGCGATGATGATAAATCCTAAGGGAATTAGAATTGCATATGCTTTTCCAAAGCCTTTTAGTGATTTTGTATATTTATTATTTGCTCCAACCGACTGAAATGCAGAATTGAACCCGTGTAGAAGGTGCAGTGCTAGGAATATAAAAGCAACAACATAGGCACCAACTCTAAGTGGGTTGTGAAATTTCTCAACCAGTTCATGGTAATATCTAAACTCTCCGTTGTGCATACCACTCATGTCTCCAATAAGGTACTTAGTATTGAGTTCTGGAAACCAAAAATCAATAAAATGAAGCACAACGAATGCCAAAATAGCAATTCCGCTGTAAATCATATTTCTGCTCATCCAAGTTGAGTTTGCATTGCCATTATTTTTGACATAACCCAACGATCGAGATGTATGGTTTTTATATTCCAATACAAATCCCATTACAAAATGAAAGACAACTCCAAAAATAAGAATGGGTTGTAATACAAATTGAACTAATGGATTCGTTCCCATAAAATGCGATACTTCGTTAAAAGTATCTGGATTGATTATGGATAGAATATTGATGGCAAAATGCTGTAAAAGAAAAACCATAAGGAAAAACGCAGAGAGCGCCATGGCAATCTTTTTTCCGATTGAAGACTTTAAAAATCCACTCATAATTAGATGTTGTTTTTTAACCACGCAAAGGTAATCTACGACAACGTTTTAGGCAACAACATCAGTGTTAATTTTTTTATTTATAATTATTTTAAATTAACAGTTTATATTAGAGGACTTTAATATTTTAAACAGGGCGTATTTTTTATAATTTTTTGTCTAAATTTGATTTTATTACACAGAAATTATTTAACTCACAAATCCAATAAATGATACTCACAACTAATTGATTGTATTATTGCATTGTATGTGACCGATAATAAAAAATAACTAGACACATGAAATACCTACCTATTAGTCCTCAACTATTTACAAAAAACAGATCAAAGTTTGTAAAACAAATGCAGCCTAAATCGATCGCTGTGTTTAACTCTAACGATGTCTTTTCTACGGGTGCAGATAGTACACTTCCATTTGAACAACACCGAAATATTTTTTACCTCAGTGGAGTGGATCAAGAAGAAAGTATTTTAGTTATATTTCCAAGTGCAACTAAAACTGAGCATAGAGAAGTTCTTTTTGTCAAAGAAACCAATGATCATATTGCCGTTTGGGAAGGAGCTAAGCTTAGTAAATCTCAGGCAACCGCTACATCAGGAATTCAAACAGTGTATTGGTTAAAAGAATTTGATTCGGTTTTTCCAACATTGATGGCAGAAGCCACCAGTTTTTATATCAATAACAATGATCATTACCGTCAAGCGGTTGAGATGGAAACTCGGGACGATCGCTTTTTAAAAATGATCAAATCCACCTATCCATCTGTTGAGCTTGTACCTAATTTTCCAATTATGGAGGCGATTCGCGGGGTGAAAGAACCAGAAGAAATTACGTTGATTCAAATGGCTTGTGACATAACAGAAAAGGGTTTTAGAAGAGTGTTGGGCTTTGTAAAGCCTGGTGTTATGGAGTATGAAATTGAGGCAGAATTTGCACACGAATTTATCAAAAACCGATCTAAAGGATTTGCATACACGCCAATCATTGGATCAGGATACAACGCTTGTGTTTTGCATTATATAGAAAATAATCAAGTTTGTAAGGACGGCGATATGCTACTGATGGATGTAGGGGCCGAATACGCGAACTACTCAAGTGATATGACTCGAACAATTCCTGTAAATGGACGATTTGATGCACGCCAAAAGGCAGTTTATCAAGCTGTTTTAAATGTTAAGAATGAGGCGACTAAATTATTAGTTCCAGGCACTATTTGGGAGGATTATCATGTTGAGGTAGGAAAAATGATGACTTCTGAACTTTTGGGCTTGGGGCTGATAGATAAAGCAGATGTTCAAAATGAGGATCCAAAATGGCCTGCTTATAAAAAATATTTTATGCATGGAACTTCCCATCATATGGGTTTAGATACGCACGATTTTGGAGCTTTAAAAACTCCTATGACAGCAAATATGGTATTTACGGTGGAACCAGGGATTTATATTCCTGATGAAAAAATGGGCATCCGACTCGAAAACGATGTTGTCATTCAAGCTGAAGGCCCACCTTTAAATTTAATGCAACACATTCCTATCGAAGTTGATGAAATAGAAACTTTGATGCAGTCGAGTTAAGCTTTTTTAGCGCAGCATTCTTTTTTACAGTCTTTTTTACATTCTTTAGAACAGGCTTTTTTGTCAGTTTTTGTTTTGTTCTTACAACAGTCTTTTTTGCAGTCTTTCTCGCAGTTTTTAGCTTTAGTACATGATTTTTTAGATACTGAAAAATCCGTTACAGTTTTCATGTTCTCTACTGAATAGGTGTCCGCAACAGAAGTGACTGTTTTTGTAATGCTTGATGGATTTGCCTTTGCAACATCATATTCGACCATCGCCAGTTCGTTTTTAAAATCGACTGTTGCAGATTTTACTCCTTCCATGTGAGCAAGTTTCTTTTCAATAGTTTTGGCACACCCCATTTCACAGGTCATTCCTTTGATGTTAAACTCTGCTTTGGAGTAGGTTGCGTTAGGGTCTAATTTTTTTTCTATTTCTACACTTGTTTCAACTGTTTTGATTTCTGTTTTTGGCTCGTTCTTACAGGACAAAATGAAAACGAATAGAAATGATGAGGCTAATACAAATTTTAAATGTTTCATAGTGTTTTATTTAGGTTTAAAACAAATTTAAAAATATTTCATTGTTATTCTAATTTAATGCCCATTTTTGTGAAAATATTAATAAGCTGTAAATGAATCAAGAACAAAAAAAATGGGCTTACCTTTTTACATTAGCTATTGTATGGGGAAGTTCATTTATTCTTATTAAAAAGGGTCTAGTAGGTTTAACTCCTTTGCAGCTTGGGAGTTTGCGAACTGTGATATCGTCACTTTTTATTTTTATGATTGGATATAAGTCGCTTAAAACTATTCTCAATCCTCAATGGAAATGGGTGATTTTATCGGGATTTATTGGCACGTTTTTACCAGCTTTTTTGTTTGCGTTTGCAGAAACGGAAGTGGATAGTGGAATAGTCTCTATTTTAAATGCTTTAGTGCCATTAAATGCGACGCTTATAGGGTTAGCCATTTTCAAAATTGCATCTACAAAAACTCAAATCTCCGGTGTGATTCTGGGGTTTATAGGAGCTTCAATGCTCATTTTTAATAGCATGGAACTCAACCCCGATCAGAATTATTTATACGCTGGTTTTGTGATCTTGGCAACTGTTATGTATGGTTTCAATGTGAATATAATTAAACATTACCTTCAGGAGGTAAAACCGATTGCCATAGCTACGGGGAATTTTGTCGCAATTGTGATTCCTGCTTTTGTAGTTCTCATTTTTTCTGGATTTTTCAAACCCGAAACTTTTGAGCAACAATCCATATATTCTTCTATAGGATTTGTCGCTATACTGGCGGTGTTTGGTACTGTCATGGCAAAAATTATATTCAATAATTTAATACAAATTTCAAGCCCTGTGTTTGCTTCTTCTGTGACTTATTTAATGCCACTTGTAGCTCTACTCTGGGGGTTGTTTGATGGAGAACTTTTTGGATTCGATCAAGGGCTTGCTTCCTTACTTATTTTATGTGGTATTTATTTAGCCAATAAAAAATAAAAAAAACCGAAGCTAAAACCTCGGTTTTTTTAAAATTTGTAAAAGGTAGATTATTTAAAATCTTCTGCTGAGACGCCCTCATTTACGATAATTTTGCTTGCAGTCATATCAATGACTTGTGGTCCAGCAGTTATTTTCTGTACATATGGGAATAATACCCCATTTACTTCTCTATAATCTGATTTATCCTGAACAGAGGTTATGGTCTGACCCTGGGTTTCTTCTGATTTTTCAGTTCTTACCAAAAGTCCTGTGGCAGCATCATAATAACGATAGGAGTCTTCATCAACTTTTAGTTTGTAAAAATCGACCCCGTCAATAGCTGTTAAGCTTACGAGTGTCAGAGTGTTCGCATCCAAATACGTTTCTGGAAATAAACCTTTTTCTTTTGCTTTTTCAGCAAGTTCTTTTTCAGACATTGGTTGTTGCATACCTTGTTGTTCTGCATACCCTTCAGAACCATTAAATTTTTGTTTCATGACGGTTCCCATTCCTTCAATAGACATTTCCATTGATGACATATTTGGTGTCATAGTTTTCATGACTGCAGTAGGTTTAAATGGCATGCCTTCGATTGTGACATCTGCGGCTATCATTACAGAGCTTACTGCATTGACGGCTTCAAGACCTCCAATAGCTGCAATATAGTTTTTAAGTACCGATGCAGCAGTAACTCCTTCTGGAATTGGTTTTGAGAATTCAGGTTTTTCAACAGGGTTTGCGAAGGTATCAAAGTAATTTATTGGAATCCCAGTTTTTTCAAGGTTTTCGACGACATCACTTCCTTTACCAACCAACACAATTCGGGCTTTGTCTGCAGTAAAATAAAGGTTTGCAACACGATTCACATCTTCAATAGTTACTGCGTTTATTTTTTCTAAATAAGTTGCATAAAAATCTTCTGGTAATTCGTTTACTTTTGTGTTGATTGCATATTGAGCGATTGTACTTGGACTTTCAAGAGCCAATACAAAATCACCCACATACTTTGCTTTAGCGTTTGCCAAGGCATCCGCTTCTACAGGCTCGGTTTGGAAGCGTTTGATTTCTTTAATGGTTTCAACAACAGCACTGTCAGTAACTTCATTTCTTACCGCTGCTCCTGCTCTAAAACGAGAGATGTACTTGTCTGTTCCTACAGAAGATCGGGCTCCGTATGTGTAACCATGTTCTTCACGAAGGTTCATGTTTAAGTAACTATTAAATCCACCGCCTAGTATTTTATTGGCAATTAGAACTGCGTGGTAATCTGGATCACTCATTTTTAATTTGACATTACTCGTCAAAGAAATGTTTGATTGTACTGCATTTGGCATGTCAATAAAGTTGATTTCTAGAGCTTCTGGATTTGCATTTGGCGCTACAATCTCGGTAGTCATAGTCGCTGCTTTCTTCCAATTTTTGAAATACTTTTTTGCAAGTTTTACAACGGATTTTGTATTAACGTCCCCAATTATTACTAAATAGGTGTTGTTGGGAGTAAAGTATTTTTCGAAATATGCTTTTACATCAGCAAGTGTTACTGCTTCCACAGATTCTTCGGATATGAATTCTCCATAAGGGTGGTGTTTTCCGTAGGCTAATGCACTTCCAGTACGTCTTGCAATTGCATCGACACTTTTGGCATCTGATTTAATTCCTTCAATAAGTTTTTCTTTTTCTTTTTGAAATTCTTCTTCAGTTAGTAAAGGATTCATAGTTGCATCTGCTAATAACTCCAGTATTCGATTGCTGTATTTTGTTAATGAATTTGCGGAACCTCCTCCAAAACCTACATTCAATCGTGCCCCCAAAAAGTCAATTTCTTCATTAAAATCGTCTTTTGAAATAGTAGTGGTGCCGTTGGCTAGCATGGCTCCTAAAAGGGCTGTAACGCCTGCTTTTTCGCCTTCTAACACAGGTTCTCTGTCAAAAGCGATGTTGAACGATACTCTTGGCAGTTTATGGTTTTCGACAACCAATATTTTGAGGCCATTTTTTAATTCAAATTCTTGTGGCTTTTCCAATGAAATCTTTGGAGCAGGCCCTGGTTTGGGTTGCTGTGAGCGGTCAATCTGAGCATTCACTCCTAGAGACATAAAAAACACGGCAATTAATAGGTATATTTTAGTTTTCATTTTTAATTCTTTTTAGTTGTTATTCCTTGTCGGATTCTGGTAAGTATTCTAATACCAATCGTTGGTTTGCATTCAAATATTTGTTTGCAACCGTTTTGATTTCTTCACGAGTTATGGAGCGGTAAATGTCAATTTCATTATTGATTAAATTTACATCGCCATAAAGCATATAGTAACGTGCCAATGAATTTGCTATTCCTTCAATACTAGAGTTTGAGTTTACAAAATCGTTTTCAAATTTATTTTGAATTTTTTGGTAGTCTCTCTCAGAAATGAGTTCACTTTGAAGTTTTGCAATTTCTTCATCCATTTCAACAACAAGATCATCCAATGAAACATCTCCTAAAGGCAATCCATACAATATATAAGTTCCATAGTCTTCTTGGCTAAAATCAATAGCACCTACTTGAAGTGCCATTTTTTTGTCATCAACTATTTTTTTGTAAAGTTTTGATGTTTTTCCATCACTCAAATAAGTTGAAATCATACTAAGGACATAAGAATCTCTTTCTTTAAAAGAAGGCGTTCTGTAAGCTGCCATCACAGCAGGAATTTGAATGTTTGGGTCATACGCTTTTGCACGCATTGGCTCTGTAATTGGATCTTCTTTTGGGAAGTTTCTTACGATGTCTTCGCCTCTTGGAATTGGGCCAAAATAATTTTCTATCATTACTTTAACCTCTGCAATATCAATATCACCAGCAACTACTAAAACAGCGTTGTTAGGTACATAGAATTTTTTATTAAATGTTTGAAACTCTTCTAGAGTTGCGGCATCTAAATGCTCCATTTTTCCAATCGTAGTTCCTTTATAAGGATGTTTTTTAAACATATTCACTTTAATCACTTCAAGGAATCTTCCATAAGGGCTATTATCAACTCTTAATCTTTTTTCCTCTTTTACAACTTCGTTTTGTGTGTCAACACCATCTTGATTAATGACAGGGTGTAGTAAACGTTCCGATTCCATCCACAATCCAAGCTCTACATTATTTGAAGGAAATACTTCATAGTAATAAGTTCGGTCGTCGGTAGTATTGGCGTTGTTGCTTCCTCCATTTGAAGTTACAATTGTAAACCATTCTCCTTTAGGAATATTTTTGGTTCCTTCAAATAATAAGTGTTCAAAAAAGTGTGCAAATCCAGTGCGTTCTGGATTTTCGTCTTTTGCACCAACATGGTACATGACAGAAGTTGTCACAACTGGAGCTGTGTTATCTTTGTGCAAAATAACGTGCATACCGTTACTTAAATCATACTCTTCAAATTTAACTTCTTGCGCTGAGATCGTTAAGGTTATCATAAGCAAAGTAGCTAAAAAACATTTGTATACTTTCATCAGTTTATTTTTTAATTAATAAATACTAGTATATAAGACGTTTGAAATCTTATTTTGTTACATTTTAAGTCATTAAAAATAACATTTTTTTTTAAAGTTAAATTTTAAAGCTAAGTAATTTGGAGGATAAGCTGAAAATTATTTGCAGATTAAGATAATAGAATTATATTTGCAGCCGCTATACTTTTAGGTGTGGTGTATTTAATTTAAACTAATTTAATAAAATCGTTACGCTATGTACGCAATTGTAGAGATAGCAGGGCATCAATTCAAAGTTGAAAAAGACCAAAAAGTCTTTGTAAACCGTTTGCAAACTGAAGAAGGAAAAAAAGTCACTTTTGACAATGTACTTCTTTTAGCAGATGGCAGCAAAGTTACTGTTGGCGCCCCAGCTATAGACGGAGCTCAAGTAGGAGCCAAAGTCTTAAAGCACCTTAAGGGTGATAAGGTAATCGTATTCAAAAAGAAACGACGTAAAGGATATAGAGTTAAAAATGGTCACCGCCAATCTTTAACTGAAATTCAAATCGAAAGCATTGCTGCTTCAGGGGCTAAAAAAGCTGCTACACCAAAAGCAAAATCAGCGGCTAAGAAAGAAGTTTCTAAACCAGTAGCAAAAGCTGCTGCGCCAAAAGCAGAAGCCGCTCAAGATTTATCTGCAATGACTGTTGCACAATTAAAAGAAATAGCAAAAGCTAAAGGAATTACTGGAATTTCAGCAATGAAAAAATCAGATTTAATTTCAGCTTTAAGTTAGAATTTATAACATTTTAAAATCGAAATAAAATGGCACATAAAAAAGGAGTCGGAAGTTCGAAAAACGGTAGAGAATCAGAATCAAAACGTCTAGGCGTAAAGATTTTTGGTGGCCAAGCAGCTATTGCTGGCAACATTATCGTAAGACAACGTGGTACTGCACATAATCCAGGTGAAAATGTGTATGCTGGTAAAGATCATACCCTTCACGCTAAGGTGGACGGTTTAGTAAAATTTTCAAGAAAGAGAGACAATAAGTCCTACGTGTCTGTTGTTCCTTTTGATGCATAATTTTCTATTAATTTTATAAAAAAAGCCTCGCATTAGCGGGGCTTTTTTTATATCTAATTTCTGCAGATAACTATTAAATAGGTTTTTTAGCTATAATGATGCATTCTTCAGAGCTAAATCCGTTTCTGTTGTTTGGAGCTTCTTTGAATGTCTTTTTTGTTGAATGAAATCCAACCGCTGACAACCGGTTTATTAAGCCATCGGAAGAATAGATTCTTACATGGTCTTTTTGACCAAAGTGTAGTAATCTCTCTTTTTCAGTCCGAAATGAACTGTCTTCATAAATATCACCTGTTTTAAAAGGCGTTTGAATGATACAAATTCCATCAGGCTTGGTGATACGATAAAGTTCTTGCATAGCCTTAAGGTCATTTTCAATGTGTTCAAGGACGTGATAACAAATAATGATGTCATATTGATTATCAGGTTCATCAATAGCTTCGATGTTTAAACGTTTCATCGCTTCAAATTCACCTGCATAATCTGTTGTGCTGTAATTGATGTTAGTTACAGATTCTAATCGGGATTTTATACTTTTTGAGGGTGAAAAATGAAGTATTTTTGCATTTTTAAGTTTTGGTTTTAGGAACACCCAAAGCCTTCGAGTTCGTGAAAGGCTTCCGCAACTCGGACAGAGTTTATCACCTTTTTTTAGAGTAATAAACTTTGACATTTTAAATTCGCACACAGTGCATTGAAAACGATTACCTAAATAAAAGAATGACAAAAGTTGACGAATCGTTGATTCATTTTTTTTGATTAAAGTCTTAGGAATTAAATTTTTTAGCAGTTCGTACATTTAAAAATTTATTAATTTCTCAAAAGCGAGTCGTTTGTCGTTATTTTCCAAACAAATAATACCACAATAGTTGTAGCTTAATTTTTTGAGTAATGCTTGCATGCCCAGGTTATCTTTGTGAGTATCGATTCGCATCGAACGAATAGTATTTTGTTTTAGGATATGTTCACATTGATTAAAAATAAATTGTGCAATACCAGTACCCCTATAGTTTTCGTTAACGGCCATGCGATGAATTACGCCATATGTGGCATCAGATCCAGTAATCCAGTCTCCTTGAATTGTTTTGTAAGTTGGCTCATTTTTTGTGGTAAACATGGCAGTTGCTAATAGAGTAGAGTCTTCAGATTTCACAACATAGCTTTCATTGTTTTTTAGATCTTTTAAGATTGCTTTTTGGTTGGGATATCCATTTTGCCACTGCTCAATATCTTGTGTAGCCAAGTAGGTCTGAGCCTGCTTAATAATTTGCATTATTGCAAATAAATCTTCTTTTTTAGCGGTTAGAAATTTCATCATTTATGTTTTATTGATACGATGAATTTTAATCAAAAAAAAGCCAAAGCAATTGCTTTGGCTTTTTATAAGTCTAGTTGTTAGTAGCGATAATATTCAGGTTTGAATGGACCTTCGGGATTGACACCAATATAACTCGCTTGATCTTTACGGAGTTCTGTTAGTTCAACACCAATTTTGGCAAGGTGTAGCTTTGCTACTTTCTCATCTAAATGTTTTGGCAACATATAAACTTCGTTGGAATAAGCCTTGCTGTTTGTCCACAGTTCAATCTGAGCTAATACTTGATTTGTAAAGGAGTTACTCATTACAAAACTAGGGTGCCCCGTTGCACATCCTAAATTTACTAAACGCCCTTCTGCTAGTATAATAATATCTTTGCCATTAATAGTATATTTATCTACTTGTGCTTTGATTTCAACTTTACTTGCTCCATGTGTATCGTTTAGCCAGGTCATGTCAATCTCATTGTCAAAGTGACCAATATTACAAACGATAGTTTTGTCTTTCATTGCTTCAAAATGAACACTTTGTACAATGTCTTTGTTTCCTGTTGCTGTAACTACGATGTCAGCATTAGGCAATACAGTTTCTAACTTCTTTACTTCAAATCCATCCATTGCTGCCTGTAATGCACAAATAGGATCTACCTCAGTTACTGTAACAATACTTCCAGCTCCTTGAAAAGAAGCGGCAGTTCCTTTTCCTACATCTCCATAGCCACAAACAACGACTCTCTTTCCAGCAAGCATAACATCTGTTGCCCGACGTACCGCATCTACGGCACTTTCTTTACAACCGTATTTGTTGTCAAATTTACTTTTCGTTACAGAGTCATTTACATTGATTGCGGGCATCGCTAAAGTGCCATTTTTCATACGTTCGTATAAACGGTGAACTCCTGTAGTGGTTTCTTCACTTAATCCGTTAATTCCTTCTATCAATTCTGGGTAATGATCAAACACTAAGTTGGTCAGATCACCACCATCATCTAAAATCATATTTAAGGGTTGGCGGTCTTTGCCAAAAAACAATGTTTGTTCGATACACCAGTCAAATTCTTCTTCACTCAGCCCTTTCCATGCATACACAGGGATTCCAGCTGCTGCAATCGCTGCGGCTGCTTGATCTTGCGTTGAAAAAATATTACATGAACTCCAAGTTACATCTGCTCCGAGGGCTACGAGGGTCTCAATAAGAACAGCAGTTTGTATGGTCATGTGTAAGCAACCTGCAATTCTAGCACCTTTCAACGGTTGGCTGTCTTTATATTCTTCTCTAAGACTCATTAAACCTGGCATTTCAGCTTCAGCAAGTTCAATTTCTTTGCGACCCCAATCTGCAAGAGACATGTCTTTTACTTTGTAGGGAGTGTAGGGAATTGTTTTTACGGTCATAAGGCAGTTTTTTAAATACTCTAGTTTGGTTTAAACCTATAAAATAGCGTATTTTCGTTTTTAAATTAATATACCC
>JAURPF010000044.1 GCA_030835325.1 Flavobacteriaceae bacterium
AAAATCCAGGGTCTGAAATAGCGGGGGTTCCTGCATCGCTAATCAATGCAATGGTCGTTCCTGTTTTTAATTTTTGAATAATGCCATGCACAGTTTTATGCTCGTTGTGCATATGATGAGAATGCATTTGTGTTCCGATCTCGAAGTGTTTTAACAGTTTTCCAGAGGTTCTGGTGTCTTCAGCTAAAATCAAATCGACCGATTTTAATACTTTAATAGCACGCAACGTAATGTCTTCTAAATTTCCAATAGGGGTTGGTACAATATATAACTTCATAATTCAAAGTTACAACGATTTTACACAACATAAGTGTTTGTCGTAATTTCTTCGAGTTAGCTGCTCAAAGAAATTGTAATTAATTGTCATAAATATGTATCTTTGATGGACTATAAGGTCTGTTGAAAATCAATAAACCCATGAAATTATTAAATGCCACGTTTCTAAATCTATGTTTCTTACAATGTTCTTTTTCACAAACTCTTAAATATGCCAATGGGTTTTCTCAAAACATGAACACTATTTTTGTGAATGTGAATTCAAATCAAAATTCTAAACTATGGAAAACTACCTAACTTCTGCAAAAACCTTGCTTTTGGAATATTCTCCCAAAGTACTTTATGCCTTAGCCATGCTTATTTTTGGTTGGTATGCAATTAAATTTATTCTTCGCTTAACGAATAAACTTCTAAACTCGCGTCACGTCGATAAAACCTTACAAACTTTTCTAGGAAATTTGTTAGGGTGGGTGTTAAAAGCGTTATTACTGATCGCTGTAATTTCAAAACTAGGAGTGGACACAACTGCACTCGCAGCCGTTATGGCCGCTGCTGGATTAGGACTTGGACTCGCTTTACAAGGTTCATTGGCAAATTTTGCTGGAGGTGTTTTGATTATTTTATTCAAACCCTTCAGAGTGGACGATATTATAGATGCACAAGGAGAAATAGGGGTTGTCAAAGACATTCAGCTTTTTACAACACAAATTATAACTCCAACTAATAAACGCGTTATCATCCCAAACGGGATTTTAGCAAATGATAATATTGTTAATCTATCTGCCGAAGGCACCCTAAGAGTTGATCTAACGATTGGTGTTGGATACGGGGAAGACATCAAACAAACTAAGGAAGTGCTGATGCAAGTTCTTACGTCCCATCCAAAAGTATTAAAAAACCCTTTACCAACAGTTGATGTTTCCGAACTTGCCGATAGTTCTGTGAATTTTGCGGTTCGTCCTTGGTGTAACGTTGAAGATTATTGGGCTGTGTACTTTGGCATTACGGAAAATTGTAAGTTAGCTCTCGATGCTGCAGGTATCGAAATTCCATACCCACATTCTGTTGAAATTCAAAAAAAAGGATAGGGTCTATTTTTTTGAAGGAATGGCGATGAAATCTTTTAAATAAAAAGGTTCAAAATAAGCAACGTTTTCAAAGGTCTGCGTTTTAAATTTATCATACGAAAGTGCACCCATTTGTTTTGCTGAAGGCAATTTATTTTCAATGAATTGTGCATTTTTATGTAGGATAAGGTCTTTGGTTTTTGGCACCCCATTTCCAATAAAATAAACAGGAGACAATTCTAATAATTCTTGGTAAGATTTTGGAGTCAATACTTCTGCTTTTGTGGGACGGGTTTCATTATGCTGTGCGTCATAAATAGCTGAATAGACTTCCATACGTCTAGCATCAAGCATCGCAACGATGGTTCCTTTTGGATTTTCAATCTGATGTGCAAGTGCTTCCAGAGTAGGTACAGAAATTAAAGGAATATTGAGTGCAAAACACAAGCCTTTGGCCGCTGAAACACCTATTCGTAAGCCCGTATAAGACCCAGGTCCTTTGCTAATTGCAATAGCCTCGAGTTGGTCTATAGATGTTTGGGCTGTTTTTAGAACTTCATCAATATATACATGGAGTCGTTCTGCATGTGAATACTCGCTGCTGTTGTCTTCTTTAAGCCCAATAACCTCTCCATTATATGCTAATGCCACAGAGCAATTTGTAGTTGAGGTTTCGATGTTTAGAATATAAGCCATAAACTATGGAGTCAAGGGTTTCCCCATATAAAAGTCCAATACTTTTGAACGGAATACAAAGTTATACTTTGAGTTGATTAGGTTTGATTTTGCGTTTACCAAACGCCCCCTAACTTGTTCAACCTCAAAAGAAGTTGCAGCTCCAAAGTTAAACTTATTTTGAACATTTTTAAAGGACTCTTCTAAACTTGCAACAGAAGACAGAGATGCTTGATATTGCTTTAAGGAGGCTTTTGCATCTGCATATGCTTGAGTAACTGTAGTTGTAAGTTTTAGTTTTGCTTGTTCTAAATTAAGAATACTTTTTTCTCTATTAATTTTAGCTTTTGACACATTGGCTTTTGTTTTAAATCCGTTAAAAATAGGAACACTTAAGTTAAACCCTAGGTTATAGCCTAAATTGTTTTCAATTTGAGCATTGAAACCGTAAGGAACAATCGTTTCAATAATAGATCCTGGGTTGTTTGGGTCCATGACATATTCAGATCTCACATCTGACTCACCTTGCTTGTGTTGATAAGAAGACCCCAAGCCTGCTCCAAAACTCAAAGATGGGGCATAGGCACTTTGTGCTAATTTCACTCCAAAATCAGAATTTTCTATATTTAATTCTGCGTTCTTAATTTCAGCACGATTGTCCAAAGCATGGGATAAAATTTCTCCTGTGGAGCTGTATGCCATAGACACAGAAGTTAAATTGATTTGAACTTCTTCAATATTAAAATCAACGGGAGATACTTGTAGGTTTTGACTCAGACTTAATAAGGATAAATCTAAACTATTTTCTGCATTAACAATACTTTCTCTATTAGATGCTATTGTTGCATCTATATCAAATAGATCGGAGCGAGGTTTGATTCCCGCTTCAACTTGAGACGTAATTTGGTCTCGTTGGTTCAAACTAATCGTTAATTGTTCTTTGGCAATTTTAAGGTTTTCTTTGTTGAATAAAATATTTAAAAATGAATTCACAACAGTCAACGAAATATCATCCTGAAGAATGGACAGCTGTAATTGACTCGCTTCTACTCCAAGCTTTGCTTGTTTGTAAGTATTTAAATTGCGGAATCCGTTAAAAATTGTAACGCCTGAATTTATGCCAAAACTGTTTCCCCTTGAATCACTTTTAATTCTCGAACCATCTTGTCCAATAAAAGATCCAAAATTAAAGTTTTGGGAAGCGCTAGCACTAAGAGAGGGCATAAAGTTTCCTTTTGCGTTTATCACATCTTGTTTGGCCAAATCAATATCGAGCATGGATTGCTTCACCGAAATATTATGTTCCAAAGCATGATCGACACATTCTTTTAAGGTCCATTTTTTTTGAGCAAAACTGTTTAAAGTTCCTATAAGAAAAAGAGCTGTATATAAATATTTCATAGATATTGGGATTTTATTATTCATCGTCGTCGTCGTCATCGTCATTATTTTCTTCTAATGCTTTATTCCAAACCTTAATTTTATCGCCCTCTTCTATCCCATCAAGGATTTCTACATTTATCCCATCCGACAATCCGATTTCTATATTTTTTTTGGAGAAGTTTCCATTTTCATTTTGTATTTCTACAAAGGGTTTTTCGGTGATGCGATTGAACTGTAAAAGAGCTTCTTTAATCACTAAGATGCTATCTTTACTTTCAATTTCTATTTCTGCATTGGCACTGTAGCCCGCCCGAATTTTTGTACTCTTTGGGATGCTCACATCTGCTTTGATCGTAAATTGAACAGCCCCATTTTCCTCTACTCCTTTGGGTGCTACAAACGTCAGCACTGCAGGAAATTCTTTTTCGTTGATTGCCCCAAGAATGACTTTGATGTCTTTGCCTTCTTCTAACTTTCCGACTTCAGATTCATCAACTTTACCTTCAAAAATCATTTTACTCATATCTGCAATTGTAGCAATGGTGGTTCCTGCATTAAAATTATTACTTTCAATGACTTGGTCGCCCTCTCGCACAGGGATTTCAAGGATGGTTCCAGAGATTTGAGCTACAATATTAGTATTCGCTGAGCTGCCTCCAGAAAGGGATCCTCGTTTGATGATTTGATAATCATCTTTGGATTGATCGTAACTTTCTTTGGACTGATTCAAGCTTAATTCACTGTTTTCAAAATCTTGTTTAGAGATTACCCCCTTTTCAAAAAGGGTTTTATTTCGGTTGAATAAGTTTTGTGCATTTTCAAATGAAAGTCGCGTAGTATTGATACGGCTTTTTGCACTTCCCAAAGCTTGTTCGTTTGGCACCACTCTAATTTTAGCAATTAAATCGCCCTTTCTTACAAGGTCTCCTTCTTCAACAAAAATTTGATCTACAATTCCAGAAATTTGTGGCTTTAATTCAACTTCTTCTTCAGGGTTTAATTTCCCTGTAGCAACGGTCTTAGTGTCGAGAGTGCTATAAAATGGAAGCTCCGTTTTATAGTCAATGACTTCTTTAGCGTTGGAATCTTTAAAGTATTTTAACACATATACTAGTAAAATAAGTGCTCCGATTCCAAAAATAATTTTTACTGTTTTATTCATTTTTATTGATTTTTTATTCTTCTCTTAATGCTTCTATTGGTTTGATACTTGTGGCTTTAAATGCAGGTATGAGCCCTATCAGCGTTCCCAAGGTAACCAGTAGTAATAAAGCTATAAATACAACTGCTATTGAAACTGAGGCGTTTACAAGTGTTGCATCCTCTCCTTGTCCCCATGCATTGTCTGCCGCTATCAACATCCATCCTCCTGAAATAATTCCAAAGAGTCCGGCAACGAGGGTTAAAAATACGGCTTCTACCACAATTTGGCGTTTGATTTCAAAAGGGGTTGCACCTAGGGCACGTCTTACTCCAATTTCTTTGGTGCGTTCTTTCACGGTAATTAATAAGATGTTTCCAATAGCAAACACCCCTGCGATAAGAGTTGCGATTCCAACAAACCAGGTTAAAAATTGCATGCCTTTTAAAAACCCTGTGATTTTAGCAAATTCTTTTCCCAAGTTAAAACTTCCAAAAGCACGCTTGTCTTGCGGATGAACTTTGTTTAAATTACGCAATAATAACTTAGCGTCTTCTTCTATTTGCTTGATATTATATTCTGGTTTCCCTGTGATCATGAGCCAACCTATCGTATCGCCTTGGTTATATATTTGCTGAAAAGTGGTGAATGGAATGTGAATATCACTGCTTGGACCCATATTGGCATTGCTATTTTGTGCCACCCCAATTACGGTAAAATTGATGCTGTTCAATTGGATGTACTGCCCTATGGCTATTTCATCTTTCTCAAACAATTGTTTATAGATGTCTTCAGAAATTACAGCCACCTTTTTATTACCTTCAATATCATTTTGATTTATGAAACGTCCGTTTAATAATCTCTTTTTTTGTACCATGTCCAGGAGCGGGTAGTCGCCATTAATACTAAAAGAGCCTGATAAAAAATTACGAACTACAAGTGCTTGATTTCTATTTCGAGGGACTACAAATTCGATTCCTTCTATATTCTCTTCTATTTTTTTGGCATGAGATAATTTGAGTTGCACCCTTTTCCCTTCCTGAAATCCTTTGAAGGGTTTGCTTGTACTTTGACCCCATACAAAAACACTATTGGTTGCAAAATCTCCAAACAATCGGTTAAAGGAATTTTCCATCCCTCTAGCTGCTCCCAAAAGAGTGATGAGTAATAAAATTCCCCACCATACCCCTACCATAGTAATGGCTGTGCGCAATTTGTTTTTGCTCATGCTATCATAGACTTCTTGCCATGTGTCTCTATCGAATAAAAATTTTATCATCTAGTCGTCTCTTAGTGCTATTATGGGTTTGATTTTTGATGCTTTTTTTGCTGGCACATAACCTGCCAAACTTCCTGCGCCTATAAGTATTAAGGTCGCTGAAAGCACAAGGCTTAAACTTACAGAAGGGTTTGTAATAAAATAAGTTTCTAGGTTTGGCCCCACGAGTTCTAAAATTCCTACCCCCAACAAGAGTCCAAAATAGCCTGCAATCGTGGTTATAAAAATGGATTCAACCAAAATAATAGCAACAATCGATTTTGGAGAAGCACCAAGGGCTTTACGAATTCCTATTTCTTTGGTTCGTTCTTTGACAATAAAGATCATAATATTACTAATACCTACTATCCCCGCAATTAGGGTTCCCAGTCCAATAATTAAAATTAAAATCCCAAGAACCGACGTCATTTGATTAATACCTTTATTTTGCATCGCCATATTAAAAACCCGTACAGCACGTTGATCGTTAGGGGCTACTAAGAATCTTTCTTTTAATTTTTTTTCTAAATCCAATCCAAAATCGATGGCTTGGTTATAATCTAGTTCTGGCTTGTAAGTAAGATTAATTTGATCTACATAATCATTATTTCCATACACTTGTTGTGCTGTTGAAAGCGGCATATAAAGCAGGCGTTCTTCATCATCGCCACCATCATCTGCGAATACTCCAACGACCAAATAAGGAATTCCACTTAAATTAAGATACTTCCCTAGGGGATCTACTTTTAAAAACAAATCGTCTTTGACCAACTGCCCAATGACTACCACTTTGGTTTTCAAATCCATATCGCGTTGGTTGATGTAACGTCCGTGGAACACTTTGGTTTTTTCTAAATACTGATGGTCTGGATGTACTGCTCGCAAGGAGTAGTTGTTTTTTTCATTTCTAAAGGAGGCATTCACATTTTTGTAAATCCGAGAGGTAATAAACTCTACATTATCATCAAAATCTGTTTTGATGTAATTATAGTCCTCATTCCTAAATTGTATGCGGCGTCCTGCTTGCATCCCTTTGTGGGCTTTAGTTGTTGTTCCAGAACGGATAAACATAGCATTGGCAGCATCGTCCACAAAAGCTTCTGCAAAAGTGTTGTTTAGACCGTTTGCTAGTCCAAATAAAATGGTAAATAACAAAATTGCAAAGGTGACCGTAAATCCCGACAGCAAACTTCGTGTGCGGTTTTTATTGATGCTTTGAAAAATTTCGCGCCAAAGATCTATATCAAACATGTGATTCTGCTCTAATTTGATTTACTTTTTTGTCTTCCATTATAATCCCGTCCCGCAAACGAACAATACGTTTGCACATGGCAGCAATATCCTCTTCGTGTGTGACGATTAAAATTGTTTTGCCTTCGTTGTTGAGTTGTTGTAAAAATGCCATGATATCATAAGAGGTTGTTGTATCTAACGCACCTGTAGGCTCATCAGCCAAGATGAGTTTTGGGTCGGATGCTAAGGCGCGCGCAATAGCGACTCGTTGTTTTTGTCCTCCAGACAGTTCACTTGGCAAATGCGTTTCCCAATCCAAAAGTCCTACTTTTTCGAGGTGAAACCGTGCTTTTTCTTGACGTTCTTTACGTTTAAGGCCTTGATAGTATAGGGGTAGGGCTACATTTTCAAGAGCATTTTTGTAGTTGATAAGATTAAAGGATTGAAAAATAAATCCTAAAAATTTATTGCGATATATAGCCGCTTTTTTTTCAGTCAAATTTTTAATTAGAACTTGATCTAACATATAGGTTCCTTCATCTGCTTCATCTAACATTCCAATAATATTCAAAAGTGTAGACTTTCCAGACCCAGAAGAGCCCATAATGGCCACCATTTCTCCTTGGTTTACAGAAAGATCAATTCCTTTAAGAACGTGTAATTTTGAATCCCCAATGGAATATGATTTATGAAGCTGATTTATTTCTAACATAACTAAATTTTGGCTGAGCGATTATCAATAATAAGACGCAAAAATTTACATTTTGTTACACGTAAAGCGCAAAAATTTGTTAAAATTTATGGTCGCCAATTTAACAGAAAGTGAAGTCTAAAAAAGGCTGTTTTTTTTGTACTTATTTCACAAATATCTACGCATGTTTTGATAAGGTGTATTGATTTATGATAAAGACGCTCATCTCCTGCATTCCCTTTCCCATAGAAACCTATGAGCAATATCTTCATAGAGTAACCGTTGTACTATATTCGTATTCTGTGGATCCTGTCATATAAATACACTCACTCTGCGTATCCCAATCAATCAAAAGAGAGCCACCACGAAGATTAACAGTCACGGAATGTTCTGTACCAAGAAACCGATGCCCAACAACAGCACTTGCACACGCGCCAGTACCACAAGCAAGTGTCTCGCCAATGCCCCTTTCCCACACTCGCATGACT
>JAURPF010000045.1 GCA_030835325.1 Flavobacteriaceae bacterium
AGTCACAGCGAAATATTATTTTCATTGCCAAACCCTTTTGATGACAGTCAAGTTGATATTGCTACTATGTATTTGTCAACCATTGGTATAGGACTTGCGTGGGCCTCCATGATGTCAATGCCTTATCAACTTTTGGCAAGTTCAATACCAAGCAAAAAAACGGGAGTTTACATGGGTATTTTTAATATGTTCATTGTCGTGCCAATGATTATACAAATTGTTAGTATGCAAACATTTGTTTATGATTTACTCGGTCAGAATCCAATAAATATACTTAAACTTTCGGCTGCTTTTCTTGTCTTAGCTGCAATTTTTACTCTACTAATTACAACACCAAAGACCATTTCTCATGACCAATAATGTATCATACAAAAAGGCTATTGAACTGTTATTCCAACTAAGTACCAATAATGGTTTTTTGGCAAGTGCAGATCAATCTACTAACTATAACAGAGTATGGGCTAGAGATGGTGTTATATGTGGTTTAGCGGCAATACTAGACGGCAACAGTACTTTGATAGAAACATTTGAAGCAACGTTGGTTACACTCTCTGAATACCAACATAATTTGGGTCACATTCCATCAAATGTTTATTTTAAAGAAAAAGGGATTGTTGAGGTTAGCTATGGAGGATTAGCAGGCAGAGTAGATACAATACCATGGTATATTATTGGAATTTGTAATTACTGTTATGCTACAAATAACAATACATTGTTGAATCAACATGAAAAAAGTATTCATAAAGCTTTGAATTTATTGCAGGCTTGGGAATTTAATAATAATGATCTTTTGTATGTACCAAGATCTGGTAATTGGGCAGATGAATACATTACAGAAGGGCACATTTTTTATGATCAGCTTTTACGTCTTTGGGCACTAAGATGTCTACATCAATTGAAGCCTACAATTGAATTTGAAACGAAAATACACAACATCACCAAGAAGCTTGAGGATAACTTTCGTAAAACAAATATACAACAACCCTATCATCCAAAAGCTCATGAGAAACTAAAGGAGTCTACATATTGGATGGCTTCAATTTCACCGTCTGGATATCAAACAATGTACGATGCTTTTGCAAATTCATTGGCAATTTTTTTAAACATTGGTGATCCAATATTTAAACAAAAAGTGTTTGATCATTCAGAACATTTACGACAAGAATTACAACTTGGGCTATTACCAGCATTTTGGCCACCAATAACCCCAAATGATAAAGATTGGGAAGTATTAGAAAATAATTGTAAATATGAATTTAGAAACTACCCTTTCCAATTTCACAACGGCGGAACATGGCAAATGATTAATGGATTCTATGGTATGGCAGTCCAGTCAATAAATCCAAATGTTTCCAAAGAAATTTTGAAGAATATTAAAAAATTGAATGCTCAAAAAAAATATAGTTTTTACGAAAATTTTGACACCAATACTTGCCTCCCTTCTGGAGTCAAACAATGTGGCTGGAGTGCAGCAGGAGAGATAATTTTAGAACAATCTTTAAATAACAAACATCTACTAAACTAATAATGTATCAAACGGATTTACAAATTTTAAGCATTGGAGAAGCTCTAATTGATTTCATTGGAAACGATATTTCAGATTCATTAAGTAAGACGCATACATTTTCTCAGCATATTGGAGGATCCGCAACAAACCTGGCACTTAATTGTGCAAAGTTAGGATTAAAAACACAATTAATTGCTGCTGTTGGCGATGACGAATTGGGTCAACATATTATTGACACAATAGAATCAACAGGAATCAAATCATCTGGGATAAAGCGAATAATAGGAAAGAAAACTTCCAAAATTTATGTTTCTAGATCTTTAAGAACTCCAGATTTCAAACCTGAAAGAGAATCAGATTTTTACATAGATGGGTCACAAGTGTTAGGGAGCGATATGACAAAAGCACAAATTTTTCATACAACTTGTTTTGCCTTAAGTCGTAATCCAGCACAGTCTGTCATACTTGAAAAAGCAAAAATTGCTTTTAATTTAGGATTAAAATTAAGTATAGACGTTAATTTTTCTCGAAAAATATGGGACAGTAGAGACTCCGCAATCCGCATTTTGAAATTGTATTGTCAGTATAACCCATTTATTAAAATTAGTACTGACGATAGCGAAAGACTTTTTGGAAAGCATGTTACTAAACAGCAAGTATTTGAGTTTTTTCATAATTCTGGGGTTGAATTTATTTGTTTGACAAAAGGTAAGAATGGTGTTGAAGTTGCTCAAAAAGGAAAGGAGATATTGTATTTTGAGGCCATAGAAATTGATAAAATTGTAGATTCTACAGGAGCCGGAGATGCTTTTTGGGCGGGGTTTTTAGCCTCATTTGTCAAAGGAAAAAACACCAATAGCTGTATTGAGTATGCACTTCATGTTGCGGCAGTTAAATTAATTAATATTGGAAGTCTTCCAGAAAACATACTCGATATCGTCTCGGACAAGTTGAATCAAAGAAGTCAAACAATTTAATTGAGTTGGATTTTATAATATTATATTGTGATTAATTCCCTTAATTGGAATGGCTATCTCTGATGAAATTAACTGGAGTGCATTTGATTTCGTTCCAAAAGCGGCAACTGGTAGGGTTAATTGTTTTTAAGCGATTCAACAAACTCAAGATACTCCTTTTCTCTTTGGCTCTCAAAGCCTTTCCGATTGGTAGTGATTTGTTTTTTGATTTTAATCTGAGAGGCATTCAAAACAGATTCTTCAATAGAATCAATAGAAAATAAATACAACTCCATAATTATGGGCAAGGCCGAGAAGGCTCTTTCTGTTGCCAAATATTGTTTGTTTTTTTTAAAACCCTCTGGGTCTAAGAGTTCGAGAAATCCTTCTTTAACTAAAAATTTTAAGCGATTAGTCAGAATATTAGTCGCTATTTTTTCTTTAGAATTTAAAAACTCTTTGAACTTAGATTTTTTATGCAAAATAACGTCTCTTAATATCAAAAGAGACCATTTATCTCCCAAAAGATGAATGGAATATGCAATCGCACATGTACGTTCTATTGTTTTCATAATTTTGGCAAAGGTACTTTATAATAAATTTAATTATTTTAAAAAAATAATATTATTTATGGGATAATTTTAAAATGACACTAATTTTTAGTGGTTACATAGAACAACCAATTAAAAACCTCTAAGACTCTGCCTCGAGAATAGTTCGTTTCAAGAAATTATTTATTTGGTTTTAGCAAGATTAATGGGGTAGTTTGTCCTTAACAAGTCCGTATAAAAACGTCCCAAAAATGGACCCCAAGATTACCACCAAAATAGAAGTAAATCCAGCGCCAAACAATGTAAACATTGGCCCTGGGCAAGCACCTGCTAAGGCCCATCCCAATCCAAAAATGAGACCTCCAAAAAGGTAACGGCTCACCCCTTTATTTTTGGGCGTAAACACAATTGAATCTCCATAAAAGGAGGTTATCTTAAATCGTTTAATAATTTGTATAATCAGAACTCCCATTCCAACAGCAGTACCAATGATGCCATACATATGAAAGGATTCAAAACGAAACATCTCATAGATTCGAAACCATGAAGCGGCTTCTGATTTAAACATTGTAATTCCAAAAAGAATGCCAATTAAAAGATAGATAAGTGTTCTCATAATAATTAAAAAATTAAGGGAAAAATAAAATGAACCATTGTAAGACCTCCAATAAAAAAGCCTATAACCGCGACTAACGATGGCCATTGAAGGTTGCTTAACCCCGAAATGGCATGTCCAGATGTGCAGCCTCCTGCATAACGAGAACCAAATCCAATGAATAAACCACCAATACTTAAAAGAACCAAGCCTTTCAAGTCCAAAAACACGGCACTATCAAAAAGTTCATTTGGGAGGTAGCTCGAACCTGCACTTTTAAAACCAAGTGAGTTCAGATGTTCTATAGTGTCTGGATGGATGGCAACTGCCAAGTCAGTTGACAGAAACTCAGAGCCAATATAGCCTCCAATAATTGTCCCTAAGACAACAACTAAATTCCACTGTTGAGACTTCCAATCAAATTTGAAAAAATCGGAACGATTACCAGCACCACAAAGGGTACAAAATGTTCTTAAGTTAGAAGACATCCCAAAGTTTTTCCCAACCATAAGGAGTAAAAACATAACTAGGGCTATCATCAGGCCTGAAATAGACCAATGCCAGGCATCAAAAATTGCATTCATACGTATTGTTTTATTTTTAAAACGATCTGGGACTGCAAGGTATTATATATTTTTGTTTTGTTCAATTTTTTTCCATAAAATCAAACGACCTTTTTTTTAAGAACTATTTTTAAAAATCTAAATTTCAATTAACTTTGGTTACATTTGCTATGATGAGTGTATTAGTTCAAATTAGCATAAAACCTTCCCAACAAAAAGACACCGATTTTATATTAAAATCAAGTCTTTTTAAGGCTAAACTACAAAGTGCAGAAATCAGCGATTGGCGCATTCGAAAACGATCTATTGACGCCCGAAATGCATTGATTAAACTCAATTTACAAATTGAATTTTGGTTGCTTGGCGAGACACGAACACCCCCTCAATATTATGTACCACAAGACGTACAAACAAAACCAGAAATAGCCATTATAGGTGCAGGACCCGCCGGACTATTTGCTGGGTTGCGTGCCATTGAAGTGGGCTTGAAACCCATTGTTTTTGAACGTGGAAAAGATGTGCGAGCCAGACGTCGTGATTTGGCAGCCATCAATAAAGAACAAACCGTGAATCCAGAATCAAATTATTGTTTTGGTGAAGGCGGAGCAGGAACCTACTCTGATGGCAAATTATATACACGCTCAAAAAAACGTGGTAATGTGCTGAAAGCCCTCGAATGGTTTGTCCATTTTGGAGCCTCTGAAGCTATTCTGGTCGAAGCCCATCCACATATTGGAACCAATAAATTACCAGCCATTATTATGGCCATGCGCGAAGCGATTATTGAAGCGGGCGGAGAGGTGCATTTTAATGCCAAGCTGACCGATATTCAAATTATAGACAATGCCATCAATGCTCTGAAAATTAACGACGAATCATGGAAACCCTTTGAGAATGTTGTCTTAGCAACAGGACATTCAGCCAGAGATATTTTTTACTTACTCCATAAAAGAGGGGTTCATTTAAAATCCAAAGCATTTGCGTTGGGTGTCCGAGTAGAACATCCTCAATACCTTATAGATAAAATACAATACCACGGTGCCGATCAAAATCCGTACTTGCCACCCGCATCTTACAGCTTAGTAGAACAAATTGATGGGATGGGAGTTTACTCATTTTGTATGTGTCCAGGTGGGATTATTGCCCCTTGTGCCACATCTCAAGAAGAAGTAGTGACCAATGGATGGAGTCCAAGCAAACGTAATAACCCCTATGCCAATTCTGGAATTGTAGTAAGCTTAGAACCTAAAGATTTGCCAAACTACACATCGAACGACCCTTTTGTATGTCTTGATTTTCAGAAAAAAGTAGAACGCGATTGTTGGGAGGTGGCTGCCAGAACACAGCAAGTACCCGCTCAACGTATGATTGATTTTGTCGAAGGGAAGAAATCTTTAGATTTCCCAAAAACATCCTACCAACCGGGCATTGTTTCGGTTGACTTAAATATAGTCTTGCCCCCAATGATTTCTAAACGTTTGCGAAAAGCATTTTCTGTATTCGGAAAAAAAATGAAGGGCTATTACACCAATGAAGCCGTATTGCATGCCCCAGAAAGTCGAACATCCTCTCCTATATCCATACCTCGAAATTCAGAAACCTTAGAGCACGTGCACGTCAAAGGATTGTATCCTTGTGGCGAAGGTGCAGGCTATGCAGGTGGGATCATTTCTGCGGCCATCGATGGGATTAATTGTATAGATGCCATTCACAAGAAGTGCAACAAAGATTAATCTTTTTATTTCAAATTGAGTAAAAATGGACACCTTTAAATCGTTGATTTTAAACGAACTGATACTCATGTTAGTTTTTTTTTGTAAATTTAGACTCCTTTCTACACTTAACCAATTTAAAATTAAACCTGAATGATTTCAAAATTTAATAAATTTATTTATAATTCGATATTATCTGAAGCTGTAAAAAACAAAGTAGAACGGGTAATTCTTATTGTTTCGATCATCAGTTTTTTGGCCCACCTAATTGCTATTTATTTGGTAAATAATCAGTTGATCACTATTCCTGAAGGTCTCAATTTATTTGAATCTCCAATTGCAGCGATTTATACTCCTTTTTCATTTATTTTAATTTACGAAGTATATCTGTTGATTTTCTATTTACCGCGGTCCATTACCACTTATATCGGAAAGCAATATGAAATCATTACTCTGATTGTTATCCGACGTATTTTTAAAGATCTAGCTAATTTAGAACTTAATTCCGATTGGTTCGACATTAAAAACGATCTTAATTTTACTTATGATATTATCACTGCATTATTGTTGTTTTTTATGATTTATTTGTTCTCTTTAGAACGCCATAAACTTCGGACACCTAATAATTCCAAATCTTTAGAACCCGTTCAAATAGAACAATTTATAGCCATCAAAAAGTCTATGGCCTCGATTTTGGTACCCATCTTTATTGGAATTGGACTCTTTACTTTTGGAAGCTGGATTTTTCAGCATACGCCAGAAAATCTATCTCTTGCATTGAAAGATATCAATAGTGTTTTCTTTGATGAGTTCTTTGCAATCTTAATTATTGTCGATGTATTTCTATTACTCTTTTCATTTTTCTACACCGATCAATTTCATAAAGTAATAAGAAATTCAGGATTCATCATTTCAACCATCCTCATTCGCTTGTCTTTTTCGGTAGATGGATTGCTTAATAACTGTTTAATAATTAGTTCTATTGGCTTTGGTCTCCTCATTTTATGGATTCACAACCGCTTTGAAAACAACATCAAACCTTCATAAATAAAAAAGCCCAAACTTATGTTTTGGCTTTTTTCTGAATTCAATTTATTAGTGTTTCAGTTTTTTCTTTTTTTTTTCTTTTTCTTTTGGTTTTGTTGTTTCC
>JAURPF010000046.1 GCA_030835325.1 Flavobacteriaceae bacterium
ATAGAAACTGTATTTTGTAATCGAGATTATGAACCTTATGCAATTTCAAGAGATAAAACCATTTCTAATTTATTACATTCAAAATCCATCGATTTTAAATCGTTCAAAGATCAAGTGATATTTGAACAAAATGAAATAACTAAAGATGATGGACTCCCTTATAAAGTCTATACTCCTTACTCTAAAAAATGGTTAACCACTTTAAATACCGACCATTATAGCTCATTTCATTCAGAAAATTTATTAAACAATACCGTCCAATCGGATTCATATTCATGGGTAGATTTAGAGGCAATGAACTTTGAACCAAGTTCTATCAAAATTGCTCCATACAAAATAGAAAGTGATCTCATTGAAAATTATGAAGCTACCCGCAATTTCCCTGCGATTGATGGCACATCAAAATTAGGACCCCACTTACGATTTGGAACGGTGAGTATTCGAGAAATAGTTTCCAAAGCCGTTCAACACACCAACAAAACGTTCTTAAAAGAATTAATTTGGCGTGAATTTTTTATGCAAATTTTATGGCATTTTCCCCACACCGTTACTCAAAGTTTTAAACCTCAATATGATGCAATCCAATGGAGAGATGCACCCGAGGAATATAAAAAGTGGTGTGATGGAAACACGGGCTATCCGCTTGTGGATGCGGGGATGCGTGAACTTAATCAAACAGGGTTTATGCACAATCGAGTACGTATGCTCGTTGGTAGTTTTTTATGTAAGCACCTTTTGATTGATTGGCGGTTGGGAGAGGCTTATTTTGCAAAAAAACTCCATGATTTTGAACTTTCAAGCAATGTGAGTAATTGGCAATGGGTTGCGGGTTGTGGGGTGGATGCAGCTCCGTATTTTAGAATTTTTAACCCAACAACACAAGTTACCAATTTTGACAAGGAGCATACATATATCAAAAAATGGGTGCCTGAATTTCAAGAATTGACCTATACCAAACCTATGGTCGATCATAAATTTGCTAGAGAGCGTTGTCTTAAAACCTATAAAGAAGCCTTAGGGAAAAACTAAATTTTCTTTACAAATTGGGTAATAATCACAATGTGCTTTCCATCTACTTTTCCTTCAATATAAGTCTCATTTTCTTGATCTAGAGAAATTCTTCGAATAGCAGTCCCTTGTTTTGCAATCATACTTGATCCTTTCACTTTTAAATCTTTAATCAGAACAACACTATCACCCGCTTCTAAAATGACGCCATTAACATCTCTGTGGACAACGTTCATTGGTTCTTCCACTCCATCTCCAAGAGCTTGAGCCCACTCCAACGATTCTTCATCTAAATACATCATATCTAATAAATCCTGAGACCAACCCGCCGAAAGCACACGGTTGAGCATTCGCCAAGAAATGACCTGTACAGGAAGAAATTCACTCCACATACTGTCATTAAGACAACGCCAATGGTTTGGATTTATTAAAACAGAGTTTTCGATTTGTGAAGTACACGTTTCGCACGCATAAACACTATCTGTAAGATCTACTTTTTTTGAAGGTTGAATTGTGTAAATTGATAGGTTATCGGTTGCTTTACAAAGTTCACAACTGTGGTGACTTCGCTCTTGAATATCTTTTTCTAAATTCATAGTATTCAATTAATTATGGAGAGAATATGTAATTCTAGAAACCCAATTTATAATTCAACACGTTCAATTTTTGCTCCAATAGCACGCAAACGGTCGTCGATAGTTTCATACCCTCGATCAATCTGTTCAATATTATGAATTATAGAAGTTCCTTTGGCAGAAAGTGCCGCAATTAATAAAGATACTCCAGCTCTAATATCTGGAGAGGTCATAGTCGTTGCTTTTAAACTCGATTTGAAATCATGTCCAATCACAGAAGCACGATGGGGATCACAAAGAATAATTTTTGCACCCATGTCAATTAATTTATCGACAAAGAATAAACGGCTTTCAAACATCTTTTGATGAATCAATACACTTCCTCTGGCTTGGGTGGCCACCACAAGAATAATACTTAATAAATCTGGTGTAAATCCTGGCCATGGGGCATCTGAAATGGTTAGTATGGATCCATCGATATAGTTTTGAATTTCATACCCGTCTTTGTGTGAAGGAATAAAAATATCCTCCCCTTTTCTTTCGATGGTAATTCCTAATTTACGAAACACATTTGGGATTACCCCCAAATCATCCCAACTTACATTCTTTATCGTCAATTCACTTTTGGTCATGGCGGCCAATCCAATCCAACTACCAATTTCAATCATGTCTGGTAACATGGTATGTTCGGTACCTCCCAATGTCTTAACGCCTTGGATGGTTAACATGTTTGAGCCAATTCCCGAAATTTTTGCTCCCATTCTATTGAGCATTTTACAGAGTTGCTGTAAATACGGCTCACAAGCTGCATTATAGATTGTTGTTGTTCCGGTAGCCAAAACAGCAGCCATTACTATATTTGCCGTTCCTGTAACCGAGGCCTCATCAAGTAACATATAAGTTCCTTTTAGCTCTTTCGCTTCTACCCCATAAAAATGATCTTCACGGTTGTATCTGAAGTTAGCTCCTAATTTGATGAATCCCTCAAAGTGTGTATCTAAACGTCTGCGACCAATTTTATCGCCTCCAGGCTTAGGGATGTATCCTTTTCCAAATCGTGCAAGAAGTGGTCCTACAATCATAATCGAACCTCTTAGCCCACGTCCATCCTCTTTAAAAGCTTCTGTTTCTAAATACTCCAAATTAATTTCATCAGCTTGAAAAGAATAACTACCTTTTGCTAATTTTTCAACTTTAACACCAAGTTTTCCTAATAAAACAATAAGCTTATTAACATCAATTATATCTGGAATATTGTGAATCGTGATTTTATCTGGTGATAATATTACGGCACACAAAATTTGAAGTGCTTCGTTTTTTGCTCCTTGTGGCTGAATTGCCCCTTTTAATTGGTGCCCCCCTTCAATTTTAAAAGTTTTCAATAGTTAGTGATTTAAATGAGTAGTGAGTTTACTGAAATCCTAATCTAGATATTAGTAACGTTTTCTGTTTTTTTGGAAATTGTTCTTTTTGGAAGATTTCTTTTGTGTCGAAAATTTACGTTGTACTTTCAATAAACTTGAAATTTCGCTCAAGGATTCTGTGCTTTTACGTAAATCAATTTTTCCACCAGAAAGTTCAAAGAGATGACCATATATCACAACATCTTCAACAGTGTCTTTGTTCCAATTTAGGAACGATTTTTTCATGTGGTTGGCAATGGTATATTCCAAAGCTTCTTTCATTTCTCCAGCTTCCCAAGTGTTGGCCACATCAATCATGGTTTTGATGTTATTTCCATAAAAACGATATTTAGGAAAGTTTTGTGGATATTTTAAAGGTTCTGGGCGGAGGTTTAACATTTCTTGTGTAGGTTTTTCAAAAGGAGAATCTGCATCCAATTTAAAATCAGACATGATAAATAATTGATCCCAAAGTTTATGTTGAAAATCAGGGACGTCACGTAAATGTGGCTGCATATTTCCCATCACAGAGATAATAGCTTTCGACAAGCGATTGCGTTCTTCTTTTGATTCTTGAGCCACAGCATAGTTAATCATTTTTTGTAAATGTCTTCCATATTCAGGAATGATCAGGTGTTCTCGTTCAGTATTATATTCTAGTTGATCTGTTAACGCTGTCATGTATGCGATCTTTTTGTTTAAATTAAAGTGTTTGCAAAATACAAAAAAATAATTTGAGTCTAATGGTATTTTAAAAGATGCTTGAAAGTACTGTTTTTAGAGTGAAATAACCTCTTCAACTTGATTTCCAACTTCTTTATATTTTTCTATAACATCATCCGGGTTATTCATAATAACATTAATAGAAACACTCGTATAATTTCCGTTTTTTGAAGGAATGGTTTTGATAACCGCTCCCATATTATCAAAAATACACTCAATGGTATTTATTTTGACAGGGTTCGATTTAATGATAAATTTATACAAATATTCTGAAGGCCATACAGAAGTATCCTGAAGTTTTTCTTTTAAATTGTTATAAAAGGCTTCTGAGTTTAAAGGTTTATTCATTGTTTAATGCTAAGGATGCAAATATACATTATATCTGATTTTTTATTTCCCTTTTAAATCACGAATTTTACAGGAAATAAAAAAAAACACCTTGAAAACTCAAAAAATTGCTCTTATTGGAGGTCCCGGTACTGGAAAAACCACCTTAATCAATGCTCTCAGAACAAAAGGGTATAGTTGTATGGAAGAAATTTCAAGACAAATTACCCTGGAAGCGCAAGAGAAAGGCATCGAACAATTGTTTTTAGAAGATCCTTTGATGTTTAGCGAACAACTTTTATTTGGACGTCAAAAACAATTTTTAGCGGCAGATTCACTCCAACAAGAAGTTGTGTTTTTTGATCGTGGACTTCCAGATGTTGTTGCCTATTTAGACTATTTAAATTGCAGCTATCCGGATTCTTTTAAGACAATTTGCAGTCAGAACTCCTATGATAAGGTATTTATATTAAAACCTTGGAAAGCGATTTACGAACAAGATAACGAACGTTATGAAACATTTGAACAAGCATTGATTCTTCATGATTTTCTAGTGAAAACCTATACAGAATATGGGTATTCTATTATCGAAACCCCTTATGGAACAGTTGAGGAACGACTCAATTTTATTTTAAATCATTTAAACCAAAGTGAATGAAGCATCCAATTGAATTATTGGAACACTATTGGAATTTTTCAGAGTTTAGACCACAACAAGAGGAAATTATCGAAGCGGTTTTAGCAAATGAAGATTGCATTGCACTTTTACCTACAGGAGGTGGAAAATCGATTTGTTTTCAAATTCCAGCTCTTATAAAAGAGGGTATTTGTATTGTGGTTTCTCCACTCATTGCATTAATGCAAGATCAGGTAACTAATTTGAAAGAAAAAGGCATCAAAGCGATGGCACTCACCAGCGGTTTTACTTACAATGACATCGATCGAATGTTGGATAATTGCGTCTATGGAAACTATAAATTTCTCTACCTTTCACCTGAACGACTTCAACAAGATATAGTCCAAGAACGCATCAAGCAAATGAATGTTAACCTGATTGCCGTGGACGAAGCACATTGTGTCAGTCAATGGGGACATGATTTTAGACCTGCATACAGAGATATCAAAGTATTGAGAACTCTCCATCCGAATGTAAATGTGATTGGTTTAACGGCTTCAGCCACTGCCAAGGTTGTAAAGGACATTAGCACACAATTGGACTGCATTGCACCAAAGATTTTTAAAACCTCGTTTCAACGTCCCAATTTAGCATATTTAACATTGGAATGTGAAGACAAAAATTTCAAAACCGTTCAGATTTTAAAAAAATATTCAGGCAGTTCGATTATTTATGTTCGAAATAGAAAAGCAACGATCGAAATTTCTGAATACTTAAACAACATCGGAATTACAAGTGGGTATTATCATGGTGGTTTAAATGCAAAAGAAAAAGACACCCAATTTGAGCGTTGGAGTGCAAATCAAAATCAAGTCATGGTTGCAACCAATGCTTTTGGAATGGGCATTGACAAAGCCAACGTACAAACTGTGATTCATCATAATTTACCAGAAAGTTTGGAAAGCTATTACCAAGAAGCAGGACGCGCAGGACGTAACAATGACTCCGCTTATGCGGTAATTCTTCGGAGTACTTCTGATGAGTTGGATTCCAAAAATCAATTTGTCAAAAGTTTACCAGATCCTTCTTTCTTAATAAATGTATACAAGCGGCTGTGTAATTATTTTCAAATTTCTTATGGTGAAGGTGTAAACACTGTTCATAATTTTAACTTTAAATTATTTTGTAGCGCCTACAACCTTCCCTCAATCCTGACATACAATGGACTTAAAATTTTGGATAGAACTAGTATCATTTCAATGGAAGAACGTTTTAAAAACACCGCCTTTCTACAAATCATTATCGGGAATGATGCTTTATTCAATTACATCGAAAAACACCCAACACAAGCCCTAATTATAAAAGTTATATTAAGAAGTTACGAAGGGGTTTTTGACCATCTTACAGAAATTTTCACCCAAACGATTGCTGTAAAAACAAACCTTTCCGAAGAAGAAGTCATAAAACATTTAAATGCACTAAGTAACGCTGGAATCGTTGAATTTGAATCATCAAAAACAGATGCACAAATCACTTTTATTGAACCAAGAGAGGACGAAAAAACAATTCATAGAATCTCAAAAATAGTCATACAACAACAAAATTTAAAAAAGACACAACTGCAAGCGGTTTTTGAGTATGTAAAAAATGATGGCATTTGTAAAAGCCAAAAACTACTGTCCTACTTTGAAGAAACCAACTCAGAACCATGTGGTATTTGCTCAAGTTGTTTAGAACGTTCAAAAAAAAGTGTAATTTCGAAAACTGATTTAAATACAATATTAACTTTACTTAAATCAGGAGACTTATCTTCTAGAAAACTAGAAGAATTAAGTGAATTTAATTCTGATAAATTAACTAGTACACTAAGCAATCTTTTAGAAAAAGGGTTGATTGAAATTACAGAACGAAACACATACAAAATCAAAATGTCATGACAAAAGAAGCTATTCGTATTGTGTTTATGGGCACCCCAGAATTTGCAGTGACCATATTAGACGGACTTTTACAACATAATTACAAAGTTGTAGGCGTTGTTACAGCTCCAGATCGCCCAGCGGGACGTGGCCAAAAAATTCATGAATCTGCGGTAAAAGAGTACTCTAAATCTAAGGGCTTAACAATTTTGCAGCCAACAAACCTAAAAGACGATTCTTTTTTGGAAGAATTAAAATCCTTAAATGCGAATCTTCAAATTGTTGTTGCCTTTAGAATGCTGCCTAAAGTGGTATGGCAAATGCCCGCATTAGGAACATTTAATTTACATGCATCTTTACTTCCTGATTATCGGGGTGCAGCTCCAATAAACTGGGCTATTATCAACGGAGAAAAAGAAACAGGAGTTACCACCTTTTTTGTTGATGAAAAAATAGATACGGGCGCTGTTATTATGCAATCCAAAATTGATATAAGTCCTACAGAAAATGCTGGCGAATTACATGATAAATTAATGTATCTTGGAAGCGATTTGGTATTGAAAACTGTTCAAGCTATAGAAAACGGAAATCTGAAAACAACGGTGCAACCACTCAAAGAAACCAAAACTGCTTATAAACTCAATAAGGATAATTGCAAAATTGATTGGAATTCTCCATTAGACGCTATATACAATCAGGTTCGAGGACTCCATCCCTACCCTGCAGCTTGGGGGCTTTTGTCCAACGGTAAGGAGCTTTTAAACATCAAACTGTATGAAGTTCTGAAACATTCTGAAGCGCACGATTTTAAAACTGGGCAGCTTATTCTTTCAAAAAAAACAATTAAAGTTGCTGTAAAAGGGGGATTTATCGAACTTATTAATTTTAAATTCCCTGGGAAAAGACAAATGGATGCAATATCTTTTTTAAATGGATTTACTTTTGATAAAGATGCACAAATGTTATAAATGATACATGGATAATGAAAAAAGATAAACTTATAGAACACATGGCGGTAAGTGCTGGAATTTCAAAAGCATCCGCTCATAAGGCATTAGAAGGCTTCTTAGAAGCAACCTCAAAATCGCTTCAAAAAGGCAACAAAGTTTCGCTGGCTGGGTTTGGGAGTTGGTCTGTCTATGAACGATCGGCACGTATGGGACGAAATCCTACAACAAATGAACCTTTAGCGATTCCAGCAAAAAATACAATAAAATTTAAGGCAAGTCCCCAATTATTGGCCACCCTTCAGAATTAAGATTTTAATTATAATTTTTGAGTTTAAAATATAATTGCTATATTTAATAAGAAATTTATAGTTAAAGATGTCAGATATCTATTTAAAAAAAGGCCATTTACTAATTGCAGAGCCCTCTATTATTGGAGATATGTCGTTCAATAGATCTATTATTATTATAGCAGACCATACTCACGAAGGCTCTATTGGATTTATTTTAAATAAACCTCTTGATTTCACCCTTCAAGATTTGATTCCTGAAATAGAAATTCCGTACAAAGTTTATAACGGAGGTCCTGTGGAACAGGATAATCTGTATTATATCCATAAAATTCCAACACTTATTCCTGATAGTATTGAAATTTCTCCAGGATTATATTGGGGTGGTAATTTTGAAAAAATTACTAACTTGATTCAACAGAATAAATTAGATTCTAATGACATTCGATTTTTTCTTGGCTATTCAGGATGGGAAACCAATCAATTAACCTCAGAATTATTGGCTCAAACATGGATCCTTTCTGAAAACAAACACCATACAACAATTATCGAAAAAGTGAATACGAGTTTTTGGAAAGAAAAGATGCTTGAACTCGGAGGAGAGTATAGCATTTGGTCCAATGCACCCGAAAACCCATCATTCAACTAAGACAGCCTTACCGTCATGTTTAGCTTGGCTAAAATACTTTGACTCGCATGAGTCTTGAAATTCTTTTTTCTAAATGACGTGATGGGCTGAATCCCTTGAATTACATTGGTTACAAACAACTCATCTGCTTTTTGCAATTCAAATGGCGATATAGAGGCTTCAACACACTCAAAGTCAGGTGTTTTACGGATAATTTCTAAAACCTGCTTGCGCATAATACCTTTTAGGCATCCATCTTCGAGAGGAGGAGTTTTTATAACATTACCTTTTACTAAAAACAAATTCCCGTTGAGCGATTCAACGATATTTTTATTGGTATTTAATAATAGACAATTATCGTATTGATTTTCTTTTGCATATACACTCCCTAAAACATTTAACAACTTGTTATTGCTTTTTAAAGTCGATAAAAGTCCAGGGGTTACATAAAAATCTTTAAACAACTCTATTCTATAATCTGAAGTATTCAGAAAATATAAATCTGTTGGTAACGAATCTGCAGTTATAAAATAGGAAACTTCATTTGAATTTGGGGTATAATAACCACCTTGGTTTCTAAAAACCGTAAATTTTACTCTAAAAGAATTTGAATCTGAATTGTGATGCGATAGTAATTCTAGAATTTGAGATTCTAAAAATTCAGGGGTGAAATTCATTGGGATCTCCATTCTTAAAATTCGCATGGAAGCCATCAATCGAAAATAATGATCTTCCCAAAATAAAATTTTCCCATTTAAGGTCTTTATAGTTTCAAAAAGTGCATCTCCATAAGCCAATCCACGATTGAATACCGATAGTTTTGCTTGCTCCTCCAAAAGTAATTCGCCGTTGCTATTTATCATAAAAAAGTCCTGAGTAAATCAGGACAAATATAGTTTAAAAATAAAAAATGGCTAGGAAGAACCTAAGATTTGCTTGAGATCTGATACTTGATTATCCCAAAGCATCTTTGATTCTTCTATTTCGTCATCTTCTGCAAAGTCTGTAATTATTAACGACACGTCTTTTGTAATACCATCGACTTGAATTCTGATTTCAAAATAAGATTGATCTTCATCACTTTCGAGCCATTTAAATTTGACACGTTCTCCATTTTTTTTCGTTATCAATTTAGCTTGCTCTTCTGTATCATCCCAAATAAAGGTGAATAATTCACTTCTTGAGTTTACATTATCCGCAAACCATTCTGACAGACCAGAAGCTGTTGAAATATATTGATACAATAATTGAGGAGATGCTTGTATAGGAATTTCTAATTCGAACTTAATTTTATCACTCATTGAGATATATAGATTTAAAAATCCAATATATACAAATATTGGTTAGTTCTATAAAGAATATTAATTTATTTTTTAAAGGAGGTTTTATTTGTAAGGCAATATATTGTTTTTATATTTGCAGCCATCTAATTATGGCGAGGTAGCTCAGCTGGTTAGAGCGTCGGATTCATAACCCGGAGGTCGCGGGATCGTGCCCCGCTCTCGCTACTAGATATTCAAAAGACTTTCAATTTCCTGAAAGTCTTTTTGTTTACAGAACAATTTTTAAGTAAATTACTGTCTGATTTAATATCCAAATTGTTAAGAGACCGTTTTAATCAAATCTTCTAAAGATAGCAATTTCTGATCTCCAGAATTCATATCTTTTAGCAAGTATTTATTCTGTTCCATTTCTGATTCCCCAACCATAACAGCGTAAGGAATTTTGCGCTTATTACAGTAATTCATTTGTTTTTTAAGATTAAGAGAATCTGGGTAAAGTTCTGTAGGGATAGATTCTTTTCGCAACGCTTGTATCGCTTTCAGACAATAAAGACTCTCTTGTTTTCCAAAGTTTAAAAATAAAATTTTTGTTGAATCTGTATTATTATCTGGAAATAACCCCAACTCTTCCAAAACTAAATAAATTCGATCTAATCCAAAGCTAATACCCACCCCACTAACATCTTTTAAACCAAAAATTCCTGTAAGGTCATCATAACGACCACCGCCACCAATAGAACCGATTTGCACAGCATCTGGTGCAGCCACTTCAAAAATAGCACCTGTATAGTAATTAAGTCCACGAGCCAAAGTGACATCCATTTGTAGTTTAGCTGTTTTAAGTCCTAACGCAGCCACAGAGGATGCAATGAATTCTAATTCTTCGACCCCTTTTATACCTTCCGTAGAAACGCTTAAAATAGATTTTAAAGATTCTAATTGTTGTGAGAAATTACCCGTCAACCTAAAAAGCGGTTCTAACTTAGAAATCCCTTCAAAAGAAATGCCTTTTTTAAGCATTTCTTCTTTGACGTTCTCCGCTCCTATTTTATCAAGCTTATCCAAAGCCACAGTAAAATCGATGAGCTTATCTTGAGCGCCAATCAATTCGGCAATGCCTGCCAATATTTTTCTGTTGTTTATTTTTATAGTAACACCCTCTAGGTTTAAATCCGTAAAAACAGCGTCATACAATTGAATAAATTCAATTTCTTGCCACAAAGATTTTGAGCCTACCACATCGGCATCACACTGATAAAATTCTTGAAATCGTCCTTTTTGAGGACGATCGGCGCGCCAAACAGGTTGAATTTGATAACGTTTGAAAGGGAATACAATGTCATTTTGATATTGGGCTACATAGCGTGCAAAAGGCACCGTTAAATCGTAGCGCAATGCTTTTTCAGTAAGTGAATTTGAAAACCGTGCTAGGTTGCCAGTTTCAAGGGCTTGTAAATCTGCTTTTTTAACTTTATCACCAGAATTTAAAATCTTAAAGATGAGGCGATCCCCTTCTTCACCATATTTCCCTAATAAGGTTTCGGACAATTCAAAGCTTGGGGTTTCAATTGGTTGAAATCCAAATTTTTTAAAATTTGACTTTATGGTACTAAAAATGTAGTCGCGATTTGCCAACTGCTGTGGAGAAAAATCTCGTGTTCCTTTAGAAATGCGTGGTTTAGATACCATGGTTATGTTTTATTTATCAAATATCTCTCTTTTTACGAA
>JAURPF010000047.1 GCA_030835325.1 Flavobacteriaceae bacterium
AAAAACATGGTATTGGAGTTTAAGTATACCTTGGATAATAGCGAAGAAAATATTCATCAAGAAACACGTGGCAATATTGCCTTAGTTGGCGATAACTATGTGTTAAATATTTTAGGAATCACAAGAATATTTGACGGTAAAAAACTGATTACAATCAGCCCTGAAGATGAGGAAGTGACTATTTCCAAGCAAAATACTACTGAAGAAAACACCATCACTCCGAGTCAATTACTCACATTTTACGAAGAGGGCTATAATTATAAAATGGATATCATTCAAAATGTTAGAGGTCGCAAAATTCAATATATCAAATTGAATCCTATTGATTCAAATAGTGAAATTAGCTATGTGTTATTGGGAATTGACACAAATACCAAACATGTACATAATCTAATAGAGATTGGAAGTAACGGCACTAAAACAACATTAACCATCACCGCTTTTAAAACCAATCAACCTTTATCTGAGTCCTTATTTACGTTTGATGCTTCTAAATATGGTGACTATTATATCAATAATTTAGATTAAGCTTAAGTTTGAAAATTTTAGACCGCTATATCCTAAGTACATATCTAAAGACATTTTTCAGTGTATTCACAATACTGATGTTGATTTTTATACTTCAATCCGTATGGGTGTATATTTCTGAACTTGCAGGAAAAGATTTAGAAATTGAAATTATCCTAAAGTTCTTAATCTATGTTTCGCCTCGGATTGTGGTCTTAGTTTTGCCACTTACTATTCTTTTAGCATCTATTATGGTTTTTGGAGGATTCTCAGAAAATTATGAATTTGCAGCCATGAAATCTACGGGGATTTCTTTGCAACGCGCCATGAAAAGTTTAAGTGTGTTTATTGTATTATTAGCAGTGATTAGTTTTTTCTTTGCCAACAGTGTCATTCCATTTGCTGAATTTAATTTTTACAGTCTTCGAAGAAATATCGCTAAAGTCAAACCTGCAATGGCCATAGCAGAAGGTCAGTTCAATCAATTAAACGATATTAATATAAAAGTTGCTGAGAAAAGTGGTGAAAATGGGGGATTTTTAAGAGATGTCATTATTCATCAAAAAAAAGGAAATGTAAGAGGAAATTTTACGGTCATTAAAGCGAATACTGGAGAATTTATCAGTGACGATACCTCAGACATATTACAACTTGTATTATTTGATGGAAATTATTATGATGAAATTCAAGATAAAGATTACACAAAGCGTACCAAAAATAGACCACAAGTAAAAAGTACTTTTGATAAATACATCATCAATATTGATGTGTCTCAATTCAACAACGTTGATTTTGAAAATAAGGAAAATATTACAAAACATACGATGTTAAATGTAACGGATTTAAAAACCGCTATAGACTCTCTAAACACTAATAGAAATAATATTTTAGAAACGTTTTCTGAAACAATGCTAAGGCGAACCACTTACCATAATTTAAAACTTAACTTCAAACAAAACGAACTGGATTCGATAACTACTACTGAAGCTGTTGATATTCTGAAGTTATACGAAGAACGCAATAGTATTCAAATAATTGATCTAGCATTAAATACAATTAAAAAAGCTAAAAACGATTTGACATCCAAGTCAAAAGCAATGTTAAATTCTCTAGTAAATGTTAATAAACATGTTGTAGCGCTTCATGATAAATTTGCCTTGGGACTCTCTTGCATTATTCTGTTTTTTGTAGGAGCCCCATTGGGAGCCTTGATTCGGAAAGGGGGAATTGGACTCCCGTTGATTATTGCGATATTAATATTTTTAACCTATCACTTTATTGGGCTATTTGCTAAAAACAGTTCAGAAGATAGCAGTGTAGATCCGGTTTTAGCAGCATGGCTTTCCTCATTAATTCTACTCCCTTTTAGCATTTATCTGACAAATCGAGCCACAAAAGATCGTCCTTTGATCGATTTTGATAGTGTTCTAATTCCTTTAAAACAATTAGTTGCCTCTAAATCAGATAGTGATATTTTTGATTCACAACAACTTACTTCAGAAGACACCTCTGAATTGGAGAGCTTCGAAAATGAGAAATTGATTGATATTGTAAAAAATTTCAGACAATTCGGGCTCTCTTTGAATTACAAACAAAGAGCCTTAAAAATCTTAAACTCAAGAGGTATAAGCGAATTGCAACTTAAAATGGCGGGTAATTTGTCCAACCAAAAATATGAAAATGCATTGCGTCTCTATATTGATTTTAAAGAACATTCTAAACTGGCATTGAATTTAAATATACTCACAATCCTACTTGGACTTGGGGGCTTTGTTTTAAGTAACAATGGTATTCCTGTAATTGGAAAAATTTTGAGTGTTATTGCTGTTTTAAGTCTATTGTTCTTTGTGGTCTTATTCCTAAAATCAACTTCAAATCAATCTGATTTTTACAAATTATTATCCATCAAATTTTTGACAAACTCATTCGTTTTTATAATTTTAGGAATTCCACTATTTGTTCTTTACAGAGCCTTTTTTATAAAAAAAATGAAAGAAGATTTATTGAAAATATCATAAGGAATGAATTACTTATAATATCTTTACCAAAAAATTAAACAATGTCCATTACAAAGCAAAAACCAAAAACTAAATTAAATAGTATAGAAGACGCTATTAATGACATTCGATTAGGCAAAGTGGTAATCGTGGTTGATGATGAAAATAGAGAAAATGAAGGTGATTTTATAGCCGCTGCTGAAAAGGTAACTCCAGAGATGATTAATTTTATGGCCCTACACGGTCGCGGTTTAATTTGTGCACCCCTTACTGAAACCCGATGTGATGAATTAGGTCTTAATATGATGGTTCAGAATAACACGGTTTTACACAACACTCAGTTCACAGTCTCTATCGATCTAATTGGAAATGGCTGTACTACTGGAATTTCTACTTCAGACCGTTCTAAAACAATTAAATCGTTAGTTGATCCAAATACCAAACCCCATAATTTAGGACGTCCAGGTCATATTTTCCCTTTAAAAGCAAAAAACGGAGGCGTTCTACGTCGTACAGGACATACAGAAGCTGCTGTAGATTTAGCACGTTTGGCGGGATTAGAACCTGCAGGAATTTTAGTTGAAATTTTAAATGATGATGGCTCAATGGCACGTTTACCTGAATTAAGGCTCGTGGCGGATAAATTTGACTTAAAAATAATTTCTATTGAAGATTTAGTCGCCTATCGAATGGAGCACGACTCACTTATCAAGAAAAAACAAGACTTTCAAATTGAAACACGATTTGGGGATTTTAGATTGAGAGCATACCAACAAACCACCAACAATTCGGTTCATATTGCCTTAACAAAGGGAACTTGGAGTACAAACGAAACCGTTCCAACACGCATCAATTCTTCTCTGGTAAATAACGATGTTTTAGGCACACTTACCAATGATGTCGATCAACAACTTGACGGAATGTTTAAGGTAATAAATAACCATGGTAAAGGGGCTATTATATTCATTAATCAGGTGAGTGAACCCAATAATATATTAAAGCGCTTAGAAATTGTAAAAAACACCCAACAAAAAGGAATCGTCTCCAAAGCTCCCAGCATTAACATGGATACTAAAGATTTTGGAATTGGAGCTCAAATCCTTCACGATCTAAATATTCACAAGTTAGGACTTATTTCTAATAGTGAAAAAACAAAACGGGTTGGGATTATTGGTTACGGATTAGAAATCGTTGAGTATATCAATTATTAAGCAATAACTTCACGAATTAATTTTGCCATAGTTTGAGCTCTTTGCGTTACCTCTTCTTCAGTCCAAGATAATTTTATTAAACATGATAAATTTCGACCTATAAAATGATCGGACTTTTCAAAAGTTTTATCTGTTAGATAAGACAACCCTTCTTTCACTTCCTGACTTAGTGGAAACAACGATTTTTGAGTTGTAAGATGTTCCCATTTACGGAAGTAATGCCAGTTGTTATCATAATAATGGAAACACACATCAATCCCATTTGACTTAAACGCTTGGTCTACCATTCGGGCAGTTTCTAAATCGTCGAGAAAAAAGTTTAAAAACGCATAACTTTCTACACCGCCTTCTGGAACTGTTCTAAAAGTGACCCCATTTATATTTGATAACTCATTTCTGATAATTGTATAATGCTTTTTTTGAATCGCTAGAAATTCATCCAAACGACTGAATTGTGCAACACCAACAGCAGCATTCAATTCCGAAATACGGAAATTATATCCTAAAATTGGATGGTTTTCTGCCCCTCTATCGTTTCCTATATGATCGTGCCCATGATCACTAAATTGATCTGTATGGGTGTAAAATTCTTTATTATTTGTAATAACTACACCCCCTTCGCCACAAGTGACTGTTTTTACATAATCAAACGAAAAACAACCAAGGTCACCTATGGTTCCAAGTGGTTTTCCTTTGTAGATCCCTCCTATGGCTTGACAGGCATCTTCGATGAGAAATAAATTATGCAAATCACATATTTGCTTTAAAGCATCTAAATTAGCCATACTCCCACACATATGAACCGGCATAATCGCTTTGGTTTTTGGTGTAATTGCCGCTTGAACAGATTCGATGTCTAAAGTCAATGTATCGTCAATATCCACAAGTATCGGAACAGCTCCCAACATAAGAATGGATTCAAAACTTGCCACAAAAGTAAAACATGGCATGATAACTTCATCACCAGAACCAATTCCTGCAGATGCGAGAGCTAAACTCACCGCAGCGGTTCCACTTGAAAGGAGTTGAGCATGTTTTACATCAAAACGAGATTGGATGGCGTGTTCTAATTCCTTTGCTTTCCAATGTCCTTGACGCATACCGTCAAATCCATAGCGCATCAAAACCCCACTATCTAAAACATCGTTAACTTCGTTTCGTTCGGCATCGCCAAAAAGCTCAAATCCTGGCATAGAAAGGTTTATTTAAATTCTATAATTGATTCATCTAGAGGTTTGCGTACTTTATTCAATGTACCATGCAGATCATCAGACGCACGATAACCTATCGGCATCACCAATACAGAACGTAAGCCTTGTTCTTTAAGCTTAAAAAAACGATCGTATTCTACGGGATCAAATCCTTCCATTGGACAGGCATCAACCCCCAGAGTAGCACAAACCGTGAGCATATTTCCCATAGCTAAATAGGCTTGTCTTGCTCCCCAATTAAAAACAGCATCGTCGGATTTCTGTTTGAAACTATTGACAACACTCGTTCGAAACGGATTCAAAACCTCGTCTGGTGTATTATTTATAGAAATAATTCGATCAAAAAATGCTCTGATATAGGCTTCATCAATAGTTGTTTCTACACAAAAGACACACAAATGAGACGCCTGCCCTACTTGTTTTTGATTCATAGACAGTGGAACCAAATCGTTAAGAGTTGATTTATTGCTTATAATGAGTAATTTTACGGGTTGAAGTCCATAAGAACTAGCCGTTAAATTAAACGCATGTTTAAGTAATTCAATCGTTTCTTGGGGGATAATGGCTTCAGAATCAAATTTTTTAGTTGCATAACGCCATTCGAGCGCTTTTATAATATTCATATGTGAAATTTTTTTCAAAAGTATATAATTTTGAGGCGGTTTGACAAAAATTAGTCTTAATAATTGCTTAAAAATAAACCAACTCTTTTTTAAAAATAAACACTAAAAGTATTTGATAGAACTAAAAACCCTTTTATATTTGCAACCGCTAAGGAGAATTGGCAGAGTGGTCGAATGCGGCAGTCTTGAAAACTGTTGAGGGTCACACCTCCGGGGGTTCGAATCCCTCATTCTCCGCCAAAGAAATCCGAAACGAAAGTTTCGGATTTTTTGTTTGTTTAGGATTCTTTTAAAAGGAGCCTCTTTTTTTAAAGTAAGAAGTGTGCATTAAGAATTTCAGATTGTTATATTTGCTAGAGCTTTCACAATTTTTAAACCAATAATACCTATTCAAAAAACAGTCAAATGAAGTGGAATGATGCTTTAAAAGATTTTGCTTTATATCTTAAAATTGAGCGTGGTATGTCCAAACATACCGTCAACAACTATACCTTT
>JAURPF010000048.1 GCA_030835325.1 Flavobacteriaceae bacterium
AACAAATAAAAGACAAGCTAGCTGCAGGATTTTCATGTATAAAACTAAAAATTGGAGCCATCGATTTTGATAAAGAATTAGAGTTAATCAAATCGATTCGTGACGAATTTGATGCACAAACAATCGAAATTAGAGTGGATGCCAATGGCGCTTTCAAACCCAATGAAGCTTTAGAGAAATTAAAATATCTTTCAGATTACAAACTACATTCGATTGAACAACCTATTGAACAAGGACAGTTTTATGAAATGGCACAATTATGTTCTAAAACACCACTTCCTATTGCGTTAGATGAAGAATTAATTGGTGTATTTTCTGTAACAAATAAGGCTCTATTGATACAAACTATAAAACCTCATTATATTATACTAAAACCAACTTTAGTTGGAGGTTTTAAAGGCAGTCAAGAGTGGATTGACCTCGCAGAATCTAATAATGTTGGTTGGTGGGTGACCAGTGCCTTGGAAAGTAATATTGGTCTTAATGCAATTGCGCAATGGACTTATACTTTAGGAAACCAACTTCCTCAAGGATTAGGAACTGGGGGGTTGTTTACCAACAACATTCAAGCTCCTTTAGCAGTCCGTTCGGGACAGTTATTTTATGATTTAAAAACAAAGTGGAATTTAAAATTTTAATTTATGTACATCAAACAAGCATTCAATAGTAAACACAACTGGTGGCTTTATCTCGCGGGTTTAGCAATCATTTTTATTGTTGTGCTTCTAGGACAAATCCCATACGCAATAGTTTTAATTGCGAAAGCCTTTGAATCGGGTGTGGATCTTCAAAAACTAGAGTCTAGCGAAGCAATGCGATTGTTGGAATCTAATTTAAATTTATTTCTCTTGTTATTGTCTTATGCCGCTGGCTTCTTAGCGGTTCTTTTTGTAGTTAAAACCCTTCATAAACAATCGATTCGAAGTTTAACAACATCAAGAACTAAAATTGATTGGAAACGTTTTTGGTTTGCATTTTTATTTTGGGGAATTATTTCAAGTGGATTGGTTTTGGTAGATCATTATACGTCTCCTGAAAATTATGTCTTTAATTTTGAATTAGTGCCCTTCTTAATTTTAGCGGTAATTGCCATTGTTTTAGTGCCACTCCAAACCAGTTTTGAAGAATATTTATTTAGAGGCTATTTAATGCAAGGTATTGGAGTATTATGCAAGAATAGATGGTTGCCATTGATAATTACTTCGGTTGCGTTTGGACTCCTTCATATTGCAAATCCTGAAATTGAAAAATTGGGCTACATATTATTGGTACATTACATTGGAACGGGGTTCTTTTTAGGGATTATTACTCTAATGGATGAAGGACTAGAACTGGCCTTAGGCTTTCACGCGGCAAACAATTTATTTACAGCACTTTTGGTCACAGCAGATTGGACTGCCTTTCAAACAAATTCACTCTTAAAAGACATATCAGAACCAGATATTGATAATTCTGAAATATTCGCATCAGTTTTAATTATATATCCTATTTTAATTTTCATTTTTGCAAAGGTGTACAAGTGGACCAACTGGAAAGATAAATTAGCGGGATCTGTAACCAATGATTAAATTTTAAATTTGAGTTTATCAATAGAATTGAACCAAAACATTACATATAATCACCCCAATACTTCCTTTAAATTGGATGGTATTTTTTATGATAACATCGGACTGTTAAGTCTTAGCAATCAGTTGAAATCTGCAGAAGAATCCTACAAAGTTTCTTTAGGTGTTTTTATAACAAAGTGGGTGGATTCATGTTCTGAAATAGAACTACAAACTTCGGGTTCTACTGGAGCCCCCAAAACGGTTTTAATGTCTAAACAAGCGATGGTCAATTCAGCCATTGCAACAGGGGATTACTTCAAATTAAAACCAGGTAATTCTGCTTTGTCCTGTTTGCCTTTTGAATACATTGCGGCTAAGATGATGTTTGTAAGAGCCTATGTTTTAGGCTTAGAATTGGATTGTATAAATCCGAGTTCAAAGCCTTTGGAAACGCTTACTAAACTCTATGATTTTTGTGCGATGGTACCCTTGCAAGTCGAAAATTCTATAGACTCTTTACATCACATTAAAACTTTGATTGTAGGAGGTGCAAAGTTATCGAATGACTTAAAATCTAAACTAATAAAATTACAAACCACAGTTTATGAAACGTTTGGAATGACAGAAACAGTCAGTCATATTGCTGTTAAAGAAATCTGTGAATTACCTTCTTTGTTTGAAGCATTGCCCTCAGTGTATTTTGCAATAGATGCTCGAAATTGTTTGACTATTCATGCGCCACATATAGGTTCAACACCAATTCAAACCAATGATGTTGTAAAGCTCAGTTCTAATACTACTTTTGAATGGCTTGGTCGGTATGACACAATTATAAACTCGGGAGGCATTAAAATTTCTCCTGAACAATTAGAGCAAAAACTGGAAAGATTTATTAAAGAACGCTTTTTTATCACCTCTCAACAAGATAATTCTTTAGGGGAAATTATTGTTATTGTCATTGAAGGCTCTAAATCTAATGATACAATAAATTTTAATAATTTAGATCCAATACAACGTCCCAAGCGTGTATATTATGTAAATCAGTTTAAGGAAACTGTTTCTGGAAAAATCAAACGTGAAGAAACTTTTAATTTAGTTAAACCTGAATAACCCCCATATTAAATGGTTTTTCAATAGGTGAATGATTGGCAGCTTCAATACCTAAACTTATCCACAGACGAGTATCTGTAGGGTTTATCACAGCATCAGTCCACAATCGTGATGCAGCATAGTAAGGAGATACTTGAGCATCGTAACGCGATTTGATTTCGTCTAATAATTCAGCTTCTTTCTTTGCTGTAATTTTTTCACCTTTCTTTTTTAAAGAAGCGGTTTCGATTTGTAACAATACTTTTGCGGCAATGTTTCCACTCATTACAGCTAATTCAGCACTTGGCCACGCCACAATAAGACGTGGGTCGTACGCTTTACCACACATGGCATAATTTCCTGCTCCATAACTATTGCCTATAATAATTGTAAATTTTGGAACAACACTGTTACTGAGTGCATTTACCATCTTTGCACCATCTTTAATGATTCCACTGTGTTCACTTTTACTACCTACCATAAACCCAGTTACATCTTGTAAAAAAACTAAAGGTATTTTTTTCTGGTTGCAATTCGCAATAAATCGTGTGGCCTTATCTGCACTGTCATTATAAATTACCCCGCCAAATTGCATTTCTCCTTTGGCATTTTTGACCAGCTTCCGCTGATTCGCAACTATTCCAACCGCCCATCCTTCAATACGTGCATAGGCTGTGATTAGGGTTTTGCCATAATCAGCTTTGTATTCTTCAAATTCCGACCCATCCACCAAACGTTTGATGATTTCATACATATCATACTGATCTGCTCTTGATTTTGGGATAATTCCATACAGGTCTTCAGGGTTTTCTTTTGGGTTTTTAGCAGGAACTTTACTAAATCCGGCTTTTTCAAAATCACCGATTTTATCAATAATAGATTTTATTTTATCGAGCGCGTCAGAATCATCTTTTGCCTTATAGTCCGTCACACCACTTAGTTCGCAATGTGTGGTTGCACCGCCTAAAGTTTCATTATCAATCGTTTCTCCAATGGCTGCTTTTACCAAATAACTTCCTGCCAAGAAGATACTCGCTGTTTTATCCACAATAATAGCCTCATCACTCATAACGGGCAAATAAGCACCTCCAGCAACACAGCTGCCCATAATGGCAGAAATCTGAGTAATTCCCATACTACTCATTTGAGCGTTATTTCTAAAAATACGTCCAAAGTGTTCTTTGTCAGGGAAGATTTCATCCTGCATAGGCAGATAGACCCCTGCAGAATCGACTAAATAGATGATTGGTAATTTATTTTCTATTGCAATTTCTTGTGCTCTAAGATTTTTTTTAGCGGTTATAGGAAACCAAGCACCTGCCTTTACTGTGGCGTCGTTTGCGACAACGATACACTGCTTTCCTTTGATATATCCAATTTTTACCACAACGCCACCAGAAGGACACCCTCCATGAGCTGCATACATCCCATCGCCTGCAAAAGCACCAATTTCAATGGATTTAGAATTTGGATCTAAAAGATATTCAATTCGTTCGCGTGCTGTAAGTTTCCCTTTGGCGTGCTCTTTTTCAATTTTTGATTTTCCACCTCCTAACTTAACTTGTGACAAACGTTTGTGTAAATCTGTTACGAGGAGTTTATTATAATCCTCGTTTTTGTTGAAGTTTAAATTCATGGTGCCTATCTTTGTTTAACAAAAATAACATTATTCTTTGATTTTTATGTTTTTGTTTAATTAACTATTATAAATTTAAGTTATGACCTTGATTTTTCACAGTGCGGCTTCAAGAGGGTTTGCCAATCATGGGTGGTTGCAAGCCAATCATTCGTTTAGTTTTGCGAATTTTTACGATTCTAAAAAAATGAATTTTGGAGCGTTGAGAGTATTGAACGATGATTTAATTGCTCCAAGTATGGGGTTTGGAACCCATCCACATGATAATATGGAAATCATCACCATTCCGCTTTCGGGCGTTTTGAAACACAAAGATTCTATGGGAAATTCATGGGAAGAAGTCAAGGCAGGAGAAGTTCAAGTCATGTCTGCCGGTACAGGAATTTATCATTCAGAAATCAATGGCTCTGCTTCCGAATCTTTAAGCTTATTTCAAATATGGATTGTACCAAATCAAAAAAATGTGACACCCCGATACGATCAACGTTTTTTTGAACCCTCTCAAGATGGTGAATTGCAAATTTTGGTCACCTCAATGGATGATGCTTCTACAGATTCTAGTTTAAAAATTCATCAAGACGCACAAATTTCTCGTATCAATTTATCGGCAAATTCATCTTTTACGTACTCTTTAAAATCGCCTAATCACGGAGTGTATGTAATGCAAGTTTTTGGTGCTTCAAAAATTGAATCAACAGAACTAAACGCAAGAGATGCCGTTGGAATTTCTGAAGTAGATAGCTTTAAACTGGATGTTTCAGAGGATTCTCAACTCCTATTTATTGAGGTTCCCATAACTTTTTAAGAAAGCTAAAAAATTTCCGATCAAATTAACGATATTTGTCTCTCTAAAAAATTTTAATTATGGCAATGAATAAAAATACAGTATTGGCTTGGGCCACATATATAATGATATTTATAGGAATATCTTTAGTCGCCTTAGGTGCTTTTAGATATAATGAGGTTGCTGGATGGGGTTTTGCTTCAGTGGGCATTGGTTTTTTTGCAAATGCTTGGGTATTTAATGCTTTAAAAGGACGTGTGTAATGAGTGACGATAAAAAAATTATTTTTTCAATGTCTGGTGTGACAAAGTCTTACCAAAGTGCCAATACACCGGTTTTAAAAAATATTTATTTAAGCTTCTTTTACGGAGCTAAAATTGGGATTTTAGGACTCAATGGATCTGGTAAATCAACCTTGCTCAAAATTATAGCTGGGGTCGATAAGAATTATCTAGGAGATGTTGTGTTTTCACAAGATTATTCTGTCGGATATTTAGAACAAGAACCAAAATTAGATGAATCCAAAACAGTGATGGAAATTGTTCGAGAAGGGGCTGCTGAAACAGTAGCGATTCTGGATGAATACAATAAAATCAATGACATGTTTGGCTTGGAAGAAGTGTATTCCGATGCGGATAAAATGGAAAAACTAATGAACCGTCAGGCGGAGCTTCAAGATCAAATTGATGCTGCCAATGCTTGGGAATTAGATACAAAATTAGAAATAGCGATGGATGCTTTAAGAACCCCTGAGGGGTCTAAAAAAATATCCGTATTATCTGGTGGAGAACGTCGTCGTGTGGCACTTTGTCGTTTGTTACTTCAAGAACCAGATGTCTTATTATTAGATGAGCCCACAAACCACTTGGATGCAGAATCGGTACACTGGTTAGAGCATCATTTAGCACAATATAAAGGAACTGTAATTGCAGTCACGCACGACCGTTATTTCTTAGATAATGTTGCCGGTTGGATTTTAGAATTGGATAGAGGTGAAGGCATTCCTTGGAAAGGGAATTATTCTTCTTGGTTGGATCAAAAATCGAAACGTTTGGCACAAGAAAGTAAGACCGCTTCTAAACGTCAAAAGACTTTAGAACGCGAATTAGATTGGGTGCGACAAGGAGCGAAAGGCCGTCAAACAAAGCAAAAAGCACGTTTGAAGAATTATGACAAATTAATGAATCAAGATCAAAAACAACTTGATGAAAAATTAGAAATATACATCCCTAACGGTCCACGACTGGGAACAAATGTCATAGAAGCCCAAGGCGTTAGTAAGGCATACGATGATAAACTACTATACGATAACCTAAACTTTAATCTTCCTCAAGCAGGAATCGTTGGAATTATTGGTCCTAATGGAGCTGGAAAAACAACGATTTTTAAAATGATTATGGGTGAAGAAACTCCTGATAAAGGAAGTTTCAAACTTGGAGAAACTGCCAAAATCGCATATGTTGACCAAAGCCATTCAAATATTGATCCTGAAAAAACCATTTGGCAAAACTTTAGTGACGAGCAAGAACTGATTATGATGGGAGGAAGGCAAGTGAATTCTCGAGCCTACTTAAGTCGTTTTAACTTTTCGGGGAGTGAGCAAAACAAAAAAGTAAACATGCTTTCTGGAGGTGAACGCAACCGTTTGCATTTGGCAATGACACTCAAAGAAGAAGGAAACGTTTTACTTTTGGATGAGCCAACAAATGATTTGGATGTAAATACCTTAAGGGCCTTAGAGGAAGGGCTCGAAAATTTTGCGGGTTGTGCGGTTGTCATTAGCCACGACCGTTGGTTTTTAGACCGAGTTTGTACACATATTCTGGCATTTGAAGGGAACTCTGAAGTTTATTTTTATGAAGGAAGTTTCAGTGAATACGAAGAGAATAAAAAGCAGCGATTAGGAGGAGATTTAATGCCGAAACGAATAAAATATAAAAAGTTAATACGCTAAGTTGTTAGAAATGCGTCCTTTTTGTGAGCACTGTAACAAATCATTACCAGCTGATGATTTGTGCCTATGAGTGTACCTTTTGCATCAATTGTGTTGAAACCGTTCTTGATAATAAGTGCCCTAACTGTGGTGGAACTTTTGAAAAGCGTCCTGTTAAAAAAATCACTTCTTAACTTTTTTTATTAAAGGAACTAAATAGCTAATATTATATCCAAAACCGACTCCAAATTTTCCACTATCAAAGGTGCGTCCGAATCCTGGGATGTAGATATTTTCAAAATTATCAAGTTCTGTTTCCGATAAACGTCCTTTAAGCTGAACATTAATCCCTATATAAAGATTGTTTAAAACCTCGGCTTTAAAGCCAAAAATAAGCTCGAGCCAAGTGGCACTAAGCCCTTTAAAATCCTTGCTTTCTAACACTTCGGTTTGTCCCCAAGTTGTATTGTTGGTATCATAAATTGTGTAGCTGTTAAGACGTTGTTCAAAATTAGACAGTCCAAAACGAAATCCAAAATACACCATATTGTCCATCCCAGCCCAATTGGTATACATATTGTAATCAACCCCTGCTTTTAGATAAGTGCCTTTTGCTGTACTGTTTAAATAGTCCGTTGACGTCGTACGCTCTTCATTACCCACTTCTCCTGCAGCATAAAGCCGATATTTAAGACGGTAATCAGCAGTGAGTTCAATAGCCCTGTAATCGGATTCTAAAAAGGTACGTGCAAGTTTACTAGCATCTAGACCCACCCGAAGACCGTATTTGTGTTTGACAACTAAACTATCAGGAATTGTGGTGTCCGTTTCTTGAGCATAAAGATTCATGCACACACTCAAACACCCAATAAGGCAACTAATGCAGTATTTTAACATGGATGTCATTTTCATTTGTTATTTCAGATATTAATATGTCGGAGTTAATCATCCACTGATCTGAATCTGCAGTAATGACAAACGCTTGGATGACAAAATTTGTTTTATACCCACAGGATCTAGAAACATAAACGTTTTCAGAGTCATAGGTGACTTTAATTTTGTCGGGATTTCCAATGACTTCACCTTCAACAATATCATAACTCTTATAAAGAATAAATTCTGTTTCAGTCGCGTCTGTTTTTAAGGGAAGTGCAATAGAAGATCTTGTGGTTACAATTTCATTATTGATAGGGATTTCCATAGCATCAGTGCTGAGGCCTAAAGCATAAAGTCCAGGAACTTGCAAAAGTTCATCAGGGTTTGTAAGGTCATAAAACTCAATGACAAGTCGGGGAGTGGTCTGAATGGTTTCAGGACAGACATCGTCTTTTTCACAACTCAAAATGACAATTAAAAATAAATAAATAAACTGTTTCATGGCTTATTTCTTGGGATTACGTTTTTCCAAAAGTACAACATTTTCTACGTGATGCGTTTGTGGAAACATATCAACGGCTTGCGTTTTAATAATTTTATATTCTGAATCTAATAACGCAAGGTCTCTTGCTTGTGTTGCACTGTTACAACTTACATACACGATTTTTTCTGGGGTGATTTTTAAAATTTGAGCTACCACATCTTTGTGCATTCCATCTCTTGGTGGATCGGTAATGATGACATCGGGATGACCATGGGTTTCAATAAATTCTGTATTAAAAACTGTTTTCATATCGCCTACGAAAAAGTCCACGTTATCTATTTGATTTAAGATAGCATTTTCTTTGGCAGATCGTATGGCATCTGGGACCGATTCGACTCCAATAACTTTTAATGCATTTTTAGCAACAAATTGAGCAATGGTTCCTGTTCCCGTATATAAGTCGTACACCAATTCCTTTCCTGTTAGTCCAGCGAAATCACGGGTTATTTTATATAAATTATGGGCTTGATTTGAATTGGTTTGATAAAACGATTTTGCATTAATTTTAAAACGTAATCCTTCCATTTCTTCAAAAATATGATCTCGTCCGTCATAGCATACCACCTGTTGATCGTATATGGTATCATTGGCTTTGCCATTAATGATGTATTGAAGGGAAGTGATTTCTGGAAAGGTTGTTTTTAGGTGGTCTAGAAGTGCGGTTCTTTTTTTAAGATCCTCTTTATAAAACTGAACGACAACCATCCATTCACCAATACTTGTATTGCGAATCATAAGGGTTCTTAAGACTCCAGTTTGTTGACGAGTATTAAAAAATGGAATTTGGTTTTTAATCGCAAAATCTCTAACAGCATTTCGAATGGCATTAGAAGGATCTGCTTGAAGCCAACATTTTTTAACATCTAATATTTTATCCCACATACCTGGAATATGAAATCCTAAAGCATTGCGATCTCCTAGGTCTTTGTCAGAAGCAATTTCTTCTAGGGTTAACCAACGGCTATCGCTGAATGAAAATTCCATTTTATTTCGGTAGAAGTAGTGTTCTTTAGATCCTAAAATAGGTGTAATCTCAGGCAATTCAAGATGTCCAATTCTTTTGAGGTTATTAACCACCTCTTTTTCTTTAAAAAAAAGTTGGTGCGAATAGTCCATGTGTTGCCATTTACAGCCGCCACAAGTCCCAAAGTGCTCACAAGCTGCTTGTGTACGTTTATCTGATAATTTATGAAAAACGATTGCTTTGCCTTCGTAATATCCCGATCGTTGTTTGAATGTTTGAACGTCCACAACATCTCCAGGCACAGCATTTGGTAAAAATATCACTTTACCGTCCGGAGCCTTTGCAATGGTTTTGCCTTTTGCACCGGCATCAATCACTTCTAAATTTGAAAACACCTTGTTTTTATTTCGCCTTCTACCCATGAAACAAAAGTAAGGCAAAAAATAATGCTGCCAACAGAGAGCAGCATTAAAAATAAAAGTTTATTGATTTATAGCTAATTTTATTTTTTGGTCAGTTTGTCAAAAAAGTTTTTTGCTGCATCTTTTCCTCCTAATCCAATTGCAATTGCTAAGCCTAGTGCAATGGCTCCAAACAAATATTGAGTCAGTTTAGAAACCAAATCATTCCCTATGTTTAATTGAGATAAAATCATTGAAAACACAATTAATAGAATTCCAAATTTAGCAACAGAACCTATGATTTTACCTTGTTCTATATTCATATTAGTTAAACGTCCAGAAATGAAATTTTTTGCAAAATCCGCTAAGAACATACCAAAAACAAATAGGACAATCGAGATAAATATATCTGGTATTAATCCAACAACATTGTTGAATAATTCTTTTGCTATTTCAAGCCCTAATATATCAAAGACTGTCAATAATACGACTAATAATATATAATAAATAAGGTTTCCAATGATTGCAGAAAAATTATGTTTGATTCCAACCTGTTCTAACATTTCATCTAGTTTGACCTTTTTAGCAATTATATCAATTTTAACAAGTTTTGCAACTCGTATAACTAGTTTTTTTAAAAGTTTTGCGATAATACGCCCAATAAACCAAAAGAATAATGCTCCGATTAACTTTGGTATAAATTGACCAATTTCGTTCATGAAATAGCCAAAGCTTTCCCATACTTTTGCTCCTAATTCTTTTGTACTTTCAATAACTTCATCCATAATAGTGTTGTTTAGATTTGAATTAATTTTAACCTATTTGAATAGGTCTTTTCTTTTTTGACCCATATTTACATTAAAAGTCACATTTAATCTTACCACAATTGTATATGAATTTAAGAAACTTATTTATTTGGAAATAAAAATCTCACTATATTGCAACTTAATTTGGATGATTTCTCTCCATTAAGAAGGAATAGTTATTTTACAATTTTAAAAGTCTTTTTAAAATGGCTATTTTAAACCAGATTACCTCAAAAGAAGCTATTAATTTAGAGAACCAATATGGTGCTCACAACTACCACCCACTCCCTGTTGTACTGACTAGAGGAGAAGGCGTTTATGTTTGGGATGTTGAAGGAAATCAGTATTACGATTTTTTATCTGCATATTCTTCTGTCAATCAAGGACATTGCCACCCTCGAATTGTCAATGCAATGATGGAGCAAGCCCAAACGCTGACCTTAACATCAAGAGCGTTTCATAACGACAAATTAGGGCCTTACGAAGCGTATGTTACCAATTATTTTGGATTTGATAAAGTGCTTCCAATGAATACGGGAGCTGAAGCAGTTGAAACAGCCCTTAAAATCTCTCGTAAATGGGCTTATGAAGTTAAAGGAATCCCTGAAGATCGGGCCCAAATCGTTGTATGTGAAAATAATTTTCACGGAAGAACGACGACAATTATTTCATTTTCTAATGATCCAGTAGCACGTGAAAATTTTGGACCTTTTATGGATGGGTTTATTAAAATTCCATACGATGATACAGTAGCTTTAGAAAATACGCTCAAAAATAATTCTAACATCGCTGGTTTTTTAGTAGAACCAATACAAGGCGAAGCAGGAGTTTTTGTACCCACAGAAGGCTATTTAGCAAAAGCAAAGGCTTTATGTGAAGCTTATGATGTATTGTTTATTGCAGACGAAGTTCAAACCGGCATTGCCCGAACAGGACGACTTTTGGCAACTTGTGGTAATTGTGACTGTGCTCAAAAAAATTGTTCTGGAACTCCAGAAGTGAAGCCAGATATTTTAATTCTAGGAAAAGCATTAAGTGGTGGTGTATATCCAGTGTCTGCTGTCTTGGCAAATGATGCCATTATGAAAGTCATTACTCCGGGGTCTCACGGAAGTACATTTGGAGGAAACCCTATTGCTGCAGCTGTCGCCATGGCGGCTTTAGAAGTTGTTAAAGACGAACAATTGACCGATAATGCAGATCGACTAGGAATCTTATTCCGATCGCTTTTGAATGATTATATTGCTACAAGCTCAATTGTAAAACTTGTGCGCGGAAAAGGCTTACTCAATGCGATTGTGATTAATGATCACGAAGACAGTGATACCGCTTGGAACATCTGTCTAAAGCTAAGAGATAATGGACTTCTTGCAAAACCCACTCACGGAAACATTATTCGTTTTGCTCCTCCTTTGGTAATGAGCGAGGATCAATTGATAGATTGTGTCAATATTATTATTAAAACCTTAAAGAGTTTTGAACCTATATAATTTAAAACAAAACCTTAATTCTTGAAAAGAGGCTGTCTATAAAGCTGCATTTTGTCAATCTGAACTCGTTTCAGATTCTAAATCACATGTCTGTCGCAGGCATGTATTCAGAATGACATGTTTTCATACTTTTTTGACAGCCTCTTTTTTTTTGTATAAATTATATGAGTAGGCGACAAG
>JAURPF010000049.1 GCA_030835325.1 Flavobacteriaceae bacterium
ATATTTTTTTTATAATTTTAATAAATTGAATTCTTTTTTCTTGTTTGTCTAATCATTTTATATGATAATTTATGAAACGAGTAAGCTAAAATTATTATCAACTCACAAACGATTCATAGTTTACTCCTCAGCCGCTGCCATCAAGTGGACTATTAAAAACAATAGATATAGACACAAGAAATATAAATAAGAATTGTATTTTTGAAAAAATAATCTACCGATGTTACAAACTGCGTCTTTTATTGGTTTGCTAAAAACACTCCTCATTTTTGTTTTGGTCTATACCATATTCAAGTATCTGATGCGCCTATTGGCACCATTTATAGTGAAATCTATTGCAAAAAAAGCAGAATCCCATTTTAGAAATCAATCGGCTCCAAAACCACCAACCCAAAAGGAAGGAGAGATTAGTATTGATAAAATGCCAAATTCTAAATCTTCAAATAACAATGTTGGAGAATATGTTGATTATGAAGAAATTGAATAAATATCTGTCTATATGAACCTGAGTTTAAAACAAATTGGCACCCATTTTTTAGTGATTTTAGGGTTTGTTCTTGTGGCTCTTTTATATTTCAATCCCGTTCTAAAAGGAAAAAAAATCTACCAAAGTGATATTGTCCAATATACAGGAATGGCCAAACAGCACATCGATTTTCGAAATGCTTATGACTCCGAATCCTATTGGACTAACAGTGCTTTTGGGGGCATGCCAACCTATCAACTCGGGGCTAAATACCCTCACAATTATATTAAGAAACTGGATTTGGCACTTCGTTTTTTACCCCGTCCAGCCGATTATCTCTTCTTATACCTATTAGGTTTCTACATCTTATTACTAGTTTTAAAAATCGATTATAAAGTTGCTATTTTGGGAGCTCTCTCTTTCGGGTTTTCTACCTATTTGATTATCATTCTAGGAGTAGGACATAATGCCAAGGCTCATGCAATAGCCTTTATGCCGCTAGTCTTATCTGGAATTATTTTGACTTTCCAAAAACGCTATTATTTAGGGTTTATAATCACAGCGGTAGCATCCGGATTAGAACTCGTGACCAACCACCCACAAATGACCTACTATTTAGGGATTTTAATTATAATTTTAGGGATAACATATTTAGTACAAGCAATCAATTCAAAAAAACTCCCCGAATTTTTTAAAGCTACGGCTGTTCTGTGTATAGCGGCTATTTTTGCTTTTTCTATGAATGCCACAAATTTGATGGCTACTAGCGAATACGCCAAAGAAAGCACCCGCGGAAAGAGTGAATTAACAATCAACCCCGATGGCAGCCCTAAAGAGCAAACAACAGGACTGGATAAGGACTATATTACGCAATATAGTTTTGGTAAATTAGAAACGTTTAATCTGTTCATTCCTCGATTTATGGGCGGAGGAAATAGTGAAGATATTGGAAAAGATTCTGAAACCTATAAAGCCATTAGAGCTTTGGGAGCAACACCTTTACAAGCACTTCAAGTTTCTAAAGAAGCCCCAATGTATTGGGGCGATCAACCTATAGTTGAGGCGCCCGCATACATAGGAGCTATTGTGATTTTTCTTTTTGTATTGGCATTGTTTCTCTATCAAGGCCGTTTCAAATGGTGGTTAATTTCTGGAGTATTGATATCCTTGCTATTGTCTTATGGAAAAAACCTATCGTTTCTTACCGATTTTTTTATAGACTATGTACCTCTCTATAACAAGTTCAGAGCGGTGAGTTCCATTCAAGTTCTTTTAGAACTGTGTATTCCTTTATTAGCTGCCTTAGGATTGACACAATTATTTCATAAAGAACGAAGCTCAAAATCGAAATTTGATGCCTTAAAAAAGTCATTCGGAATTGTTGCTGGATTATCAGTAGTGTTTTTGATTTTTAAAAACAGCTTGTTTGATTTTGTTGGAAACAGTGATGGACAATTTGATCCGACTTTAGTCAAAGCTTTTCGACAGGATCGCAGTGCTATTTTTACTGAGGATACATTGCGAACCTTGTTATTTGTTTTAGCAGTTGGAGGGTTGATTTTTGCCTATCTCAAACAAAAAATAGCTCAAAACACTACAATCGTTATTTTGGGACTCCTTCTGATTTTAGATCTTGTAGGGGTGGATCGACGTTATGTGAATAATGATAATTTTGTTTCAGCTCAAAAAGTAGATCGACCGTATCAGGCCAGTACGATTGATAAAATCATATTAAATGATACCACAAATTTTAGAGTGCTTGATAGATCCGACAATTCTACAAAAGCTTCTTATTTTCATAATTCAATAGAAGGGTACCATGCTGCCAAGTTAAAACGTTTTAAAGCTTTGCAAGAATTTCATATTGATAAAAATAACTTTGAAGTTCTTAATATGCTCAATACAAAGTATATCATTTATCAAAACAAAGAAGGGGAAGTGCTGTATTTTGAAAATGAAAAAGCAAATGGAAATGCTTGGTTTGTAGATGCAATTGAAACCTTTGAAACTCCAGATGAAGAAATTTTAGCGTTGGATAAAATTAATACCAAAACAACAGCAATAGCCAATGTTTCAGATTTAAAGTCCAATCGATTTGCAAAAGATTCTACTGCTTCAATTCAATTAGTGAACTACAAACTCAATCATTTGGTTTATGAAACCAAAAATGCTGAAGATGGGTTTGCTGTATTTTCGGGGGTCTATTATAAAAATGGCTGGAATGCCACTATTGATGGTGTTGAAGTAAAACATTACAACGTAAATTACATCCTTCGTGGCTTAGAAATCCCCAAAGGGACGCATACCGTAGAATTTAGGTTTAACCCTTCGGTTGTGACAACAGGTTCAAGGATAAGCTTGGTTAGTAGTATTTTGTTGGTATTATTAATTTTAGGTCAAGGAATTCTAATTTATAGAAAACCATCGTGAAAAAGGTACTCATCATTACCTATTATTGGCCGCCTGCTGGTGGACCGGGCGTTCAACGTTGGTTGAAGTTCGTAAAATACTTACCCGATTTTGGCATAGAACCTATTGTGTATTGTCCTGATGCGCCCAATTATCCCCTTACTGATACTTCATTGGTGTCGGAGCTGCGTTCCGATTTAACTGTTTTAAAAACTCCTATTAGCGAACCTTATAAATGGGCACATTTTTTTTCGAAATCCAAAACATCAGATTTGTCTAAAGGGCTCATTTCAAATCCAAAAAAACAATCTTTTTTAGAAAAAGCACTCCTTTTTATCAGAGGTAATTTTTTCATTCCAGATGCACGTATTTTTTGGGTACGTCCTTCGGTTTCTTTTTTGTCGGAATACATTAAAACACATCAAATTGATACCATTGTTACCACAGGACCGCCCCATAGTTTACACTTGATTGGTTTGCATTTAAAACAAAAACATCCTCTAAAATGGGTGGCTGATTTTAGAGATCCTTGGACTCATATAGGATATCATAAAAAATTAAAACTTCGTTCTTTTGCACAAAATAAACATAAAAAATTTGAAGCTGCTGTGCTTCAAAATGCAGATGAATTACTGGTAACAAGTCAAAAAACAAAAACACTATTTTTAGAGTTAACAACCCAACCAATAACGGTTCTCACTAATGGGTTTGATTTTGAAATCACAGATGACAGCTCTTTAGATTCTAAGTTTACCTTATCCCATATAGGATCCTTACTTGAAGGTCGAAATCCTTCTATTTTATGGAAGGTGTTATCGGACTTAGTAAAAGAATCCGTGGAGTTTGCGTCGGCGTTTCAGTTGAACCTTATTGGCTCTCTTAGCCCAGAGGTTTTAGAATCGATTCAAAGTTATGGGTTGGAGGATTATATTTGCACCATTGGATATATTCCTCATAACGCTGTTTTAGAGTATCAAAGAAAAACGCAATTGCTATTGCTCATTGAGGAAGATTCCAAAGAAACGGAATATATTATTCCCGGAAAATTATTTGAATACATGGCATCTAAACGCCCTATAATCGCTATTGGTCCAAAGACATCTGACATTGAGACGATTTTAAATCAAACACGTTCTGGGGCTTATTTAAGATATGACGAAGCAGCAGCACTTCGCTCACTTTTATTACAGCATTTTGAAGCTTATAAAGCGCATCAATTAAAAGTAGATTCAAAACGATTAGAGGCTTACAGTCGTAAATCATTGACCCATGAATTGGCTCTGATACTTAGGTAATAAACAAAAAAAACTCCGTAGTGATGTGGGATATTCAGTTACGGAGCTTTCAACTAACTAAACTATTATCTTCTTCGTTGTACAGACGTTTTCTTTGCACTTCTACTTGGTGTTCTTTGTGCAATTGCTCTTGATTTTTTTGTCACTACTTTGTTGCGTTTTACCATAGTTGGCGTATTTGTTCGCACTCTTTGGTTAGAACTTGCGACTCTATTATCAGATCGGTTTGATGTTGACCGAATAGCCGATTGAGTTGTTTGACGGTTCTCAGAACGTGAAGTATTGTTTACTATTCTTCTTGTTTCGCGTCGGGTTCGATAACGGTCGCTGTGGTTCGATCGGGTGATGGCTACTCTATTCGGACCCTGTATATTTCTATAGACAGTTGGACGACGGTTGTTTCTGTACGGTCTTTCATAATAATACCTAATAGGTGTATAATGTCTTCTATAAGGAGTATTTAAAACTACAGAATACTGAATATTTGGAACTCTGTAATATGAATACCAAACGCTAGGTGTATAGAAACGGTGTTGACTGTTTACATACCCATTACAACGTGAGTTATTATAGCGATCGTAGTGAATTCGCATATTGCCAATCCATGATAATCGACCTCTGATGTCATAATTAATTCGTACAGATCCTGCTTGAATGATTCGTCCATAATAATCATAATAAATAGGAGTGTTTTCAATTTCAATTACCGCCCCAAAGTTGTCATATTGAATGAAAGCACTGTAGTCATAGCCTGTATTAAAGCTGATATTTATGCCATTGTGGTTTGAGAATTGAATATAGTTTTGACGTTCTCTTAGTACGTTAAAATCAAATTGTCCGTCGTAGAAAATTGCAAATTCAATTCCTTGTTCATTGAATACGAAAGAATTATTAGTTCTTAGATGATTTGGAACTGTAGAGGCTCCAAGAGTTCCAAATAAGGTTAAAGTAACGAGTGTTAAAAATAATTTTTTCATAATACAGCATTTTAAAAGTTAAATACAACTCTGTATGACCAAATAGTATGCCAAGAATTGGAGCTGCTTTTTAATTAACTGAAAATAAGATAATTAAGCTAAAAAATAATTAAGTCAATTTACTTTTAAGAAACTCAGCTGTGGAAGATTTTTTTGATTTGGCAACAAACTCAGGAGTCCCTTCTGCTAATAAATTCCCTCCGTTTGCACCGCCTTCAGGACCTAAATCAATCACATGATCGGCACATTTAATCAGGTCTAAATTGTGTTCGACCACCAATACAGAATGCCCTTTGTCTATCAGTGCATTGAAGGATTTGAGTAGTTTTTTAATGTCATGAAAATGCAGTCCGGTTGTTGGTTCATCAAAAATAAA
>JAURPF010000050.1 GCA_030835325.1 Flavobacteriaceae bacterium
GGCATAAACGGCTGTAAAATTTTCAGATTTGATTCCAATATTGCACCAACAGCCTCCTGTGTTATTTTTTCACTTGGCGCCCCATAAGCCGGTTTTACCATTTCTAAAAGCCAAGAACAAAAATCATCCCAAATTAATTTATAGGTTGTCATCAAAGCATCACTTAAACGATACTTACTAAAATGATCTTCTATTTCTACTAAAGTTTTTTGAAATTTTGCTTGATACCAATCAATCGCTATGACGGCATACTCAGGTTGATCGATTTCAGCAACTTCCCAACCCTGGATAAGTCGAAAAGCATTCCATATTTTATTTCCAAACGCTTTTCCTTGTTGACACAGCGCTTCATCAAACATTAAATCATTTCCAGCAGCAGAACTCAATAACAATCCAACACGAACACCATCAGCTCCAAAGTTTTCTATGAGTTTTAAGGCGTCTGGAGAGTTTCCTAAAGACTTGCTCATCTTTCGACGTTGTTTGTCTCGCACAAGTCCTGTAAAGTACACGTTATTAAAAGGCTTTTGATTTTTATATTCATAGCCTGCAACAATCATACGAGCTACCCAGAAAAATAAAATATCTGGCCCCGTTACTAAATCATTGGTTGGGTAATAATATTTAATGTCTTCATTTTCAGGATTTCGAATTCCATCAAAGACTGATATTGGCCACAACCACGATGAGAACCAGGTGTCTAAAACATCACTATCTTGCCTTAAATCTTTAATATCTAGTTGTGTATTTCCCGATTTGTCTTTTGCTAATTCTAACGCTTTTTCTATAGATTCTGCTACAACAAAATCGTCTTTACCATCCCCAAAATAATATGCAGGAATCTGTTGTCCCCAAAACAATTGTCTGGAAATATTCCAATCGCGGATATTTTCCATCCAATGACGATAGGTGTTTTCAAATTTATTTGGAAACAGCTTAATTGTTTTGTCTTCTAAAACCGCTTTGATTGCAGGTTTTGCAAGAGTTTCCATTTTTAAAAACCACTGATCAGACAAACGTGGTTCAATAACTACTTTTGTACGTTCTGAAGTACCTACTTTATGAACATGCTGTTCCGTTTTAATCAGAACCCCTTTTGAGTCCAGCTCTTTTACAATTTCTTTTCGAACTACAAACCGATCTTTCCCTTCATAATGAAGACCAAAACTATTCAGGGTAGCATCGGCATTAAAAATATCGATCACTTCTAGATTGTGTTTTTCGCCAAGTGCTTTATCATTTAAATCATGTGCTGGTGTTACTTTCAAACAACCCGTTCCAAAATCAATATCAACATAGTCATCTTCAATGATAGGAATGATACGACCACATAAAGGAACAATCGCTTTTTTTCCTTTCAAATGCGAATAGCGTTCATCATTTGGATTGATACAAATTGCGGTATCCCCTAAAATCGTTTCGGGACGTGTGGTTGCAATGACAATCTGCTCATTACTGTCTTGAATTTTATAATTTAAATAGAATAAGTTGCCTTGACGTTCTTCATAAATCACTTCTTCATCAGATAAGGTAGTTTGAGCTTGAGGATCCCAATTTACCATTCTAAACCCTCTATAAATCAATCCTTTATTAAATAGATCAATAAATACTTTAATCACGGACTCACTCATCTGGTCATCCATTGTGAATTTAGTACGATCCCAATCACAAGAACAGCCCAATTTTTTAAGTTGTTCAAGAATAACGCCTCCATATTCTTCAGTCCATTCCCAAGCATGCTCCATAAACTGTGCTCTAGAAAGATCGTTTTTTTGAATTCCTTTCTCTTTAAGTTTTGCTACCACTTTGGCTTCAGTAGCAATCGAAGCATGGTCTGTCCCTGGCACCCAACAGGCATTTTTTCCCTGTAAGCGTGCACGACGTACCAAAATATCCTGAATGGTATTGTTCAACATATGTCCCATATGTAAAATCCCCGTTACATTTGGTGGAGGTATTACAATCGTATATGGCTCTCGAGAATCGGGAGTTGAATGAAAATAGTCATGGTTCATCCAATAGTCATACCATTTGTTTTCAACAATTGAAGCATCATATTTTGAAGGAATTGACATACTTTGGAATAGTTTTTGAGTAATAGTTTACAAAAGTACTTATATTTTAGTTTCTTAAAAATTAATAATTGAATTTATATGACTACATTTTTGTAATTTTACGAAAAGTCCTTAAATTTACAATAACAAACACAATATTATGAAAAAGCTTTTTACATTAGTATTCATTTCTGTATTCGGTTTAGGAATCTATGCACAAGACAAAATTGCTAAAATTGAATTTGAATCAGAAACAATCGACTATGGAGTCATAGAGAAAGGTTCTGATGGTGTGCGTGTTTTTAAATTCAAAAATACAGGCAATGCCCCTTTAATCGTTTCTGCTGTAAAATCAAGTTGTGGCTGCACGGTTCCTAAAAAACCAACAGCGCCTATCTTACCTGGAGAAAATGGTGAAATTGAAGTGAAATACGACACAAAACGCGTCAACCCAATTCGAAAAACCATTACAGTCACATCCAATGCAGATAGACCAACAGTTGCCTTAAAAATTAAAGGTACTGTTATCGATTCTAGTAAAGCGAGTGTAATTGAAGATAAAGATAAAAGTGTTTTAGAACAATAAGCTGAAAACCACATCATAAAAAAAGCACCTTAATTGGTGCTTTTTTTATGCAATAAATCGCGAAGCTTAAAGAAATATTTCATAATAACCCCTTCACGCTCAATAGTCATTTTAATTCGTTTTCCATCAGGTCCATAAAATTGGTCAATCGCGTTTTGAAGTGTCAATGAACTAAGGTTTCGATTATTGATTGAAAGCACCACATCCCCTATTTTGAGCCCCGCCTGATCTGCTGGAGAATCGGGTCTTATATCTGAAATAATCAACTCTGGTACAACCTCAAATTTGTAAGTAGAACTAAACGTTATCGTATTTGAGTTTTGGGTAGATTGAGCCGTAGAAGAACCAAGTGTTTTATTTGGAATTCGAATTTGTGATTTAACCAATCGAACCCCCGCATATTGCATTACGATCCCACTTTTATCATACTCAAAAGGTTTGTTGAAAAATTTATTTTTTTTGAAGGCAACCCACTTTGATTTATAATTAAACACCCAATTAAATCGATGTAACACATCTCCAAGTAAGCTCCCATTTCTAAACTTATTTATTTTTGCTTTTTCAATGGATGAGGAATCTGGAAAAGATACATTAACTGCATTTAACTGAAAATCTTTTAAGTGGAATGACTCAAGAACCGCACGTTTTCCAAAGATAGAACCACTCAACCCTTTACCTAAAAAATCATCAAAATTATTTGTTGGAATTTTAAGAGATTGATTAGAATCTTCGAAAATCCACAAAGCATCACTGCCTCCTGTATCGATTAAAAGATTGACTGGAACAACTTGATTTTGACTTTTAACTGATGCTTCAAGCATAGGTTTTTTATTAAAAAAAATGAGCTCTAATTTTCTCCATTTTCGTGATAATTTTGAATCATAAAAAAGAGGGTTATAAAGTTTTATGAATTTTCGACTGTAATTTATTTCGACCACAAAATCTTTAAAAATATCATAGCCAATAATTCCGTGAATAGGAATCCCTAAGCTAGGTGCAAAATTTATGGAGGTATCTATAATTGCAAATAGATCTTGATTGAGAGATACAGCTTCTCCAATAATAACTGTGTTATTTGAAGATCGTAAGGCTTCAACTTGTTTGTCCTTGCCTAGCCCTTGAATATAGATTAATTCAGTTTTATGAATCGATAACTCTTCTTTTAAATTAAAGAAATTAAAAATAATGGGTTTTGAAACTCCAGTATCTAGCAAAAACGACAAAGAAACACCATTTATAGAAACAGGAATGACGATTAGATTATTGACTAATTTAAAATGTATTTTATCACTTTTACCATTTTGAAGTTCAAAACTACTCTGAGTGAAAGCACTCAAATTAAAGCCAATAAAAAAAATAACATAAAGCAATTTCATGTTTAGCATCATAAAAGTAGTAAGGGTTATACACAATTTACGATAGTTTTATTTAAATAATAGTTAAAGGGCTTTATTTTATACAAACTTTAAGATAAATTTGTAAACTATCTATTTTATAAAACCATGCCAAATATTTCTCGAAAAGGACAATTAATGCCGCAATCACCAATTAGAAAACTGGTGCCTTATGCTGAAAAAGCAAAAAAAGAAGGCGTTAATGTCTATCATTTGAATATTGGTCAGCCTGACATTAAAACCCCCGAAGTGGCATTAAATGCTGTTAAAAACAACTCCTTAGTCACCCTAGCCTACAGTCGCTCAGATGGATCAGACACCTACCGCACAAAATTAGCAGGGTATTACAAGAAACATGACATCCATGTCCGTGCCGATGATATCCTCGTAACCACTGGAGGTAGCGAAGCTTTATTTTTTACGTTTGGAAGCATTATGGATCCGGGAGATGAAGTGATTATTCCCGAGCCTTTTTATGCAAATTACAATGGGTTTTCTACGGCACAAGGGGTAAAAGTTGTTCCAGTAGCTTCTAACATTGAATCCAATTTTGCACTGCCCCCTATTGCTGATTTTGAAGCGTTAATCACTCCAAAAACAAAAGCGATATTAATTTGCAACCCCGGAAATCCAACAGGATACTTGTATAGCAAATCTGAAATTAAGCAGCTCGCTATCCTTGTAAAAAAACATGATTTATTTTTAATTTCTGACGAAGTATATAGGGAATTCACCTATGATGGACACGTACATTATTCCATCATGCATGAAAAAAACTTAGAATTGAATGCCATTATTATTGATTCGGTATCAAAAAGATACAGCATGTGTGGCGCACGAATTGGATGTATTGTAACTAAAAACAAAACCGTTCTTGAAACGGCTTTAAAATTTGCACAAGCCCGATTATCGCCCCCTACCTATGCCCTTCTTGCCAGTGAAGCAGCTTTGGAAACTCCAGATAGTTATTTTAATGAAGTAATTTCTGAATATGTAGAACGTCGAAACGTTTTGGTAGAAGAACTTGAAAAAATTGACGGCGTAAAGGTAGCCAATCCCAAAGGTGCTTTTTACTGCATTGTAGAGCTTCCCATAAACGATTCGGATGTATTTGCACAATGGTTATTAGAAAAATTTAGATTTAAAAATGAAACCATCATGGTGGCACCGGCTGCTGGGTTTTATTCTACGGAAGGGCTAGGAAAAAATCAAGTAAGAATTGCTTATGTCCTAAATAAAAAAGACCTTAGAACTTCGGTTGCTATTTTAAAAGCAGCCCTCTCTCAGTACAAAGATTAATGACTATTAAGAATAACATCTCCCTTAAACCTTTCAATACTTTTGGAATAGACGTGAATGCTTCGCAATTTGCGGTCATCAGCTCTGTAGAAGACCTCAAGGATGTTTTAAACACAAACCCCTCGGACTTACTGATCCTAGGCGGGGGGAGTAATATGTTACTGACCAAGGATATCGATGCTCTAATATTACAAATAAACCTCAAAGGGATTCGAGTTCTTTCAAGGTTTGAAAACAGGGTTCGAATAGAGGTTGCAGCAGGCGAAAACTGGCATGAATTTGTATGTTGGTGTCTCAAAGAAAACTATGGAGGGCTTGAAAATTTGTCATTAATTCCTGGAAATGTAGGAACTGCACCTATCCAAAATATTGGAGCTTACGGAGTAGAACTAAAAGATGTGTTTGTAAGCTGTGAAGCGTTTCATATTCAAACTAAAGAACTGAAAGTTTTTACTAATGAGGATTGTAATTTTGGTTATAGAAATTCTATTTTTAAGCAAGAATTAAAAGGCCAATACATCATTACTTCGGTTGTGTTTGAGCTAAGCAGTCATCATCACATTCTTAAAACTAACTATGGAGCCATTGAATCGAAGCTCAAAAACACTGGAATAGAAACCCCTACAATTCAAGATGTTTCAAAAGCCGTTATTTCCATTAGAAACTCAAAGTTACCAGATCCAAAAATTATTGGAAATGGTGGCAGTTTTTTTAAAAACCCTGTAATTTCGACTTCTAAATTTCAAATTTTAAAATCTCAATTTCAACTAATTCCGCATTACAATGTTTCGGAAGATTCAATAAAAATCCCCGCAGCTTGGTTAATTGACACCGCAGGTTTTAAAGGAAAAACATTTGGAAATTTTGGTGTGCATGCAAAACAAGCTTTAGTTTTAGTAAACTACGGAGGAGCCTCAGGAAAAGATATTTTAAATCTATCTCTACAAATTCAAAAAGCGGTAAAGCTAATTTTTGATATTGATTTAGAAACGGAAGTCAATATCCTATAAATTAGATTCTACAATTTTTTACTTAATTTACAAACGAGTCCTGCAACAATCGCTCCAGCAATAGGTGCCAACCAGAACAACCAGAGCTGACCAACATAGTTACCTCCTTCAGCAAAAAACACCTGTCCTGTTGATCGTGCGGGATTTACAGAAGTATTTGAAATCGGAATTGTAATTAAGTGAATCAATGTCAGGGTTAATCCAATAGCAATTGGAGCTAATTTCTTAGAATCTGTGTGAGTAGTGCTTCCTAAAATAATAATCATAAAAAAAGCAGTGGTCACAAATTCTGTAATTAATACAGATGACATAGAATATCCCCCTGGAGAGAGGTCAGCGTATCCATTCGCAGCAAAACTACCAACAGAAACAAAATCAGATTTTCCTGAAACGATTAAAAACAAGGTCGCAGCAGCTACAATCGCTCCAAGAACTTGAACAATAATATAACCAAATACGTCTTTGGTTGGAAACTTTCCACAGGACCAAAAACCAAGTGTAACTGCTGGGTTAAAATGAGCTCCAGAGACAGGCCCTACTGCGAAAGTCATTGATAAGACCGTCAAACCAAATGCAGTGGCAACTCCATAAAATCCAATCCCTAAATCTTGATAATTAGCTGTAAAAATAGCACTACCACAGCCTCCAAACACAAGCCAAAAAGTTCCAAAAAATTCTGCAAATAATTTCTTCATAATACTAAAAGTTTTTAGGTTCTTTTTACTTTGACACAGAAATTAAAATAAGTCACATAAGGATTTCAAATTCATGAAAAGTGTATCTTTGTAAAAAAATTAAAATGAATTTATTTTTAATTACGTTAGCGCTCTTAGGTATTGCTGTTTCAGGGATTTCGATAAAATTATGGGCAAAAAAAGACGGTAAATTTGCAGGGACCTGTGCCAGTCAAAATCCTATGATTAATAAAAAAGGAGAAAACTGTGGGTTTTGTGGTAAAACTCCTGAGGAATACCAAAACTGTTCTGAACCCCAACATTCTTAAAATCTTTAATAGCACACAACGCTGTTAAATGAACACCAAGCCATTGGAAATAAACGACGCCATTAAGAAAGCTAAAAAAAACGATCAAATTGCGTTCAATTTGTTATTACATACATTTTGGAACGATGTGTATGGGTTTTTAATGAAACGTACTCGTAATGAGAATGATGCAGAAGACATCACAATTGAAACGTTTTCAAAAGCCTTCGAGAAAATCGAAACTTTTGATGAGAATTTCAAATTTAAAACATGGCTGATTACCATTGCCAAAAATACGCACTCTGACAGTTTAAGAAAACAAAAAACATCCTTTAGCAACCAAACTTCGGAAGAAGATGAAGAACGTGTGTATTGGATTCAGGACGAAGCACCCTCTCCAGAAGACAAGCTGATCAATGAACAAAATCTCGCGGAATTATTAAAAGACATTAAAAAATTAAAACCTCATTACCAACAAGTAATTAATTTACGGTATTTTCAAGAGCTATCCTATCTCGAGATTTCTAAAAAGATTGAGACCCCTGTGAATAATGTAAAAATTAAACTCTTAAGAGCAAAAAAACTGTTAGCCGAAATTATTTTAACAAAACAATGAAACATTCGTAACTAAATTTTCAATACGCAGCAGAATAATTAAATGAATGTTACAACTACCTGCCTCAGGAGGTATGAGCTAAAAAAATAATAATTACAAAAGGATGAAACGTTTTATAAAAAAACTAGGCCCTGGACTTCTTTTTGCGGGTGCTGCCATTGGTGTTTCACACCTTGTTCAGTCCACACGTGCAGGAGCAGATTATGGATTTGGACTCCTTTGGGCATTGCTTCTCATTCACTTGGTTAAATATCCATTTTTTCAGTTTGGTCCTCGCTATGCCAATGCAACTGGAGAAAGTTTGCTAGAAGGCTATCTAAAATTAGGAAAGGGCGTTTTAATCCTATACGGCCTACTAACTTCCTTAACCATGTTTACTATTCAAGCGGCTGTTACGATTGTAACCGCTGGTATTGCCACTTCTTTATTTGGCGATTTTATTAGTGTAAAACTTTGGACTGTGGTCATTTTATCTGTATGTTTTATCATCTTAAATATTGGGAAATATCAATTCTTAGATGTCATGATGAAAATCATCATTATCGTCTTAACCCTTACAACCTTGGGTGCCACAGCAATGGCAATTTACAATTCAAGCGAAGCAGTTTCATTTACACAATTATTACCTGAAGGTAGTATCGAAATTACATTTTTAATCGCCTTTATGGGATGGATGCCTGCACCATTGGATGTTTCGGTGTGGCACTCCTTATGGACCATTGAAAAACAAAAAAACAGCAGTGAAAAACGTAACCCAAATACAGCCTTACTGGATTTTAATATTGGATACTTAGGAACAATTCTTTTAGGGATTAGTTTTGTAGTGCTTGGTGCACTTGTTATGCATCCAACAGGTCAAAGTTTCAGTACAAGTGCTAGTAAATTTCCAATTCAACTTATTGAAATGTACACGCAAAGCCTCGGAAACTGGACCTCAATTATTATTGGAATTGCAGCATTTACTACAATGTTTAGTACGACCTTAACAACTCTTGATGCCTCACCCCGATCGATGCATAAAACACTAGAATTGGTTTTTGAAAAACCGTTCAAAAATGGGTATTTTATATGGAGCACCGTATTGATCTCAGGAACACTGAGTATTTATTTTTTCTTTCTATCGGAAATGGGAATCCTTATAAAAGTAGCTACGCTATTATCATTCCTAACAGCTCCTTTTTACGCACTGACCAACTATATTTTAATTGCTAGCAAACATACTCCAAAAGAGTGGCGACCTTCCAAAATCCTCCATATTATGAGCTGTATTGGGATTCTTTTTTTAATCGGTTTTAGCGTGTGGTATCTCACAATTTTATGATTAATTTATAAGAATACTTTGTATCTTTGCCATTCAAATTGAACGTATGGCTGTAGAAACACTTTCAGATCCAATTGTAAGACAACCGAAACCGAAATGGCTTCGTGTCAAACTACCAACAGGCAAAAAATACACTGAACTAAGAGGGCTTGTTGACAAATACAACCTCAACACAATTTGTGCTTCTGGAAGTTGCCCAAATATGGGAGAATGCTGGGGTGAAGGCACAGCGACCTTTATGATTTTAGGGAATATTTGCACCCGTTCTTGTGGATTTTGTGGCGTTAAAACTGGACGCCCAGAATCCGTAGATTGGGACGAACCTGAAAAAGTAGCACGTTCCATCAAAATCATGAATATAAAACATGCTGTATTGACAAGTGTAGATAGAGATGACTTAAAAGACATGGGAAGCATCATGTGGGCAGAAACCGTCAAAGCGGTGAGACGCATGAATCCAAACATCACTATGGAAACTTTAATTCCAGATTTTCAAGGAATTGAAAAACACATCGACCGTATTGTGGAGGTAGCACCCGAAGTTGTATCTCACAATATGGAAACGGTAAGACGTTTAACACGTGAAGTTCGAATTCAAGCAAAATACGACAAAAGCTTGGGTGTTTTGAAATATCTAAAAGATCAGGGGCAACGTCGCACAAAAACAGGTCTAATGCTTGGTCTTGGTGAAACCCGTGATGAAGTTATTGAGACCCTTCACGACATAAGAAATGCAGATGTGGATGTGGTTACAATAGGTCAATACTTACAACCAAGCAAAAAACACTTACCTGTAAAGCAATTTATAACTCCAGATCAATTCAAAGAATATGAATCAATTGGATTGGATTTAGGCTTTCGTCATGTTGAAAGTAGTGCCTTGGTAAGATCTTCTTATAAAGCTCAAAAACACATCAACTAACCATGGTACGGGTTGCCATTAACGGCTTTGGGCGTATTGGCCGTCGGGTGTTTAGACTCCTGCAATCCCATCCTACAATTGAAGTGGTTGCTATTAACGATCTGGCGGATACTAAAACCTTAGCGCATCTGCTCAAGTACGACAGTATTCACGGCACTTTAAAAAATCATGTTTCTAGCAATTTTTCAAATATCATCTTTGATGGGAAAACGATTCCTGTTTTAAACAAAACCCATCCTAAAGACCTCAACTGGACGCCCTACGATGTGGATGTTGTTATTGAAGCCACTGGAAAATTTAAAACCCAAAAAGAGTTAACTCACCATATTACCAACGGAGCTACCAAAGTGATTTTGAGTGTTCCTCCAGTAGATGACGATATTAAAACAGTTGTATTAGGAGTTAATGATAATTTATTAAACACAAACGACCGTATCATTTCAAATGCTTCATGCACCACCAATAATGCCGCACCAATGGTGTCCATTATCAATGAACTTTGCGGTATTAATCAAGCCTACATCACTACGGTTCATTCTTATACATCAGATCAGAGTTTACATGATCAACCCCACACAGATTTAAGACGGGCTCGTGCTGCTGGACAATCGATTGTACCTACAACAACAGGAGCTGCCAAAGCATTGACAAAAATTTTTCCAGAACTGGCCAACTGTATTGGAGGTTGTGGGATTCGAGTGCCGGTTATCAACGGATCGCTCACGGATATTACATTTAATGTTAAAAAAGAAATCTCTGTAGAAGCGATTAATAAAGCATTTAAACAGGCTTCAGAAACGACTTTTAAAGGAGTTTTAGAATATACCGAAGACCCCATTGTTTCGATTGATATTGTAGGAAACACACATTCTTGTATTTTTGATGCACAAATGACGTCTGTCATTGGAACAATGGTAAAAATTATTGGATGGTACGATAATGAAACAGGCTACTCCAGCCGTATCATAGATTTGATTTATAGGATAACTGTTTAGGTAGTTGTTTCATACATTGACCTAATTTATCAACCCTTAAACTCCTCAATATAAGTCTCCACCATACGTTTAAACTCCGCTTCTTTATCAATTTTTAATTGAATAGGCAAATAGTAAATCTGATCTTTGGATTCTGTTTGTAAACGTGAAAAATCTTTTTCGGTAGTTACTACAAGTGATTTTGAATGAATCCATTCTAATTCAGATGCAGAAAACTCATGATGATCTTTGAAATTAAAATGCTCAAAATCGAGTCCTAAATTGATTAAATACTCAACCAAAGGAGTCGGATCTGCAATTCCTGTTACCAATGTAAAATGTGTTCCTTTTAGATCTTTCAAAGCACGGCTTGAGGTGGATGACCTCAACCTATCACTGTAGTGAATACTACTGAAAAATACGACTTGATTGGATTCTGGATTTAATCGTGTTTTGATTTGCATTTTTTCTAAACCGCTCATCTGTTCTGGACACTTGGTCACTACAATCACCTGTGCTCGTTTGGCACCCGATTTAGGTTCTCTAAGGTTTCCAGTAGGCAAAACAAAATCATCACAATACATTTGATCGTATGCGGTTAAAAGTATATTAAACCCTGCCTTCACTTTTCGGTGTTGAAACGCATCGTCTAACAACACAACTTCCAAAGAAGGATCATTTTGAATGAGACGTTTTAATCCATTCTGCCGATCAGCATCAACCGAAACCGTTATGTTTTTAAATTTATTATAAATCTGTAACGGCTCATCTCCAATATCTTGAGACCTTACCCCTGAAGTAGCCTTAAGAAAGCCTTTGGACTTTCGTCCATAACCACGGCTTAGGGTTGCTAACTTATATTTAGAATCAAGTAGTGAAATTAAATATTCGATCATGGGTGTTTTTCCAGTTCCACCAACTGATAAATTACCAACACAGAGTAATGGAAACTCATAAGATTTGGACTTATAGAGCGACCAATCATAAAATTTATTTCTAAAAAATACCGCCGTATAATAGAGGGGTACAAAGGGAAATAATATTTTTCTAAAAAGCTTCATTGCAACGAAAGTAATTATTTTATCTTTGAACTTAAACAAAAACTTATGATAGTTCAAGAAGTAATTACGCATTTAGAGGCTTTGGCTCCACTTGCCTATGCTGAAGAATTTGATAATGTTGGCCTTTTAGTCGGAGATAAAAACACAAAATTAACAGGAGTAATGGTCACATTGGACACCCTTGAAGCGGTTGTTGATGAGGCTATCGAAAACCAATGTAATTTAATTATTAGTTTTCATCCGATTATTTTTAAAGGACTCAAAAAAATAACGGGAAAAACTTATGTTGAGCGTGTATTAATAAAAGCAATCAAACATAAAATTGCTATTTATGCCATTCATACAGCACTTGACAATGCGTTTGAAGGAGCAAATGCTGGACTTTGCGAACTTTTAGGACTCAAAAATAAAGCCATTCTGATTCCACAAGCAGGGACTGTAAAACAATTAACCACTTATGTTCCAGAAAAAGATGCAGATGCCCTCAGAACAGCCTTGTTTGCGTGTGGTGCTGGGAGCATTGGAAATTATACCGACTGTAGTTTTGGCAGTACTGGTACAGGAACTTATAAAGGAAATGAACATTCAAACCCCGTTATTGGAGTCAAACATGTTTTACAAAAAGTTTCAGAAACAAGAATCACCATTAGCTTTGCGAAACATCTAGAAAATGACATTCTGAAAGCGCTTTTTAGAACCCACCCCTACGAAGAAGTTGCTTATGAAGTTGTGACATTAGAAAACAAAAATCAACATATTGGGTTGGGGATGGTTGGTCAATTGGAGCAACCAATGGACGGAATCTCATTTTTAGGCTTTTTAAAAAGCCGATTAAACAGTTCGGTCATAAAACATTCTAAATTATTAGAAACTCCTATACGCAAAGTAGCTGTTTTAGGTGGATCTGGAAGTTTTGCAATTGAAGCCGCCAAAGCTGTTGGTGCAAATGCCTTTATTACGGCAGATCTAAAATATCATGATTTTTTTAGTGCAGAAAACAAGATTGTATTAATAGATGTTGGGCACTATGAAAGTGAACAACATATAAAAAATATTTTAGTTGCCTATCTTAAGAAAAAAATTACTAATTTTGCAGTCCTTTTATCAAAAACAAATACAAATCCTGTAAACTATAAATAAGCATGGCTAAAAAGAAAGAACTAAGCGTAGAGGATCGATTAAGAGCTCTTTATGATTTACAATTAATCGACTCAAGAGTTGATGAAATTAGAAATGTAAGAGGAGAACTTCCATTAGAAGTTAGAGATTTAGAAGACGATGTTGAAGGATTCAAAAACAGAGTTAAAAAGTTTGAAGAAAGTCTTGCCGAAATCGAAAATCAAATAAAATCTAAAAAGATTCTTATTGAGGAAGCTACTGGTTTGATTAAAAAGTATACTGAGCAACAAAAAAATGTTCGTAACAATCGTGAATTTAATTCTTTAACTAAAGAAGTTGAGTATCAAGAATTAGAAATCCAATTGGCCGAAAAACACATTAAAGAGTTTAGTGCTCAAATAGAACAAAAAAATCTTGTAATCGCTTCGACTAAAGAACGTTTAGCAGAACGTGAAACGCATTTAAAACATAAAAAAGCAGATCTTGATGCAATCCTTGCTGAGACCGAAAAAGAAGAAAAACTTTTATTAGCTAAATCAGACGATTACAAAAAGAATATTGAAGAACGCCTTGTAAAAGCTTATACTAAAATACGCTCAAACGTCAAAAATGGCTTGGCCATTGTCCCTATTGAAAGAGGTGCTTCAGGCGGGTCTTACTTTACAATCCCACCACAAGTACAAATGGAAATTGCATCTCGTAAAAAAATCATTACGGATGAGCACAGTGGTCGAATTTTAGTAGATGCTGTTTTGGCTGAAGAACAAAAAATTAAAATGGAAAAATTAATTTCTAAACTTTAATTTTTTTTTCTAAAAATCATTCAAAGCCTTCATTTTTAATGAGGGCTTTTTTATTTAATATATTTTTCACACTTTCATAAAATTTGCGTTGTAGTTTTGTTGCGTAAATAAATATAAAACCGATGAAAAATTTTATAACACTAATGCTTTGCTTTACCTTAAGTTTTATAAGTTGTCAAACAAAAAATGATGACTCCAAAAATCAACTTGATGTTAGGAATGCTAAACCCATTGAAGTCCCTCTTAAAGACGGTATGGCACGTGCCTATTTTGCTAGTGGTTGCTTTTGGTGTGTCGAAGCAATTTATGAAAGTGTGAAAGGCGTTTCTGAAGTTATTAATGGCTATGCAGGCGGCTATACAAAAAATCCAACATACCAATCGAGCAACACTGGTAGAACTGGTCATGCCGAAGCTGTAGAAGTTATTTACGACCCTACAGTTGTTAGCTTCTCAACCCTACTAGACGTGTATTTTGGCTCACAAAATGTGACGCAAATCAATGGTCAGGGACCTGATAGAGGATCGCAATACCGCTCTATTGTTTTTTATCAAAATGAAACTCAAAAAATACTTATAGAACAAAAAAAAGAAGCCGTTGCAAAATTATTGAAAGCAACCGTTGCAGCAGAAGTCTATCCATTTCAAAAATTTTGGAAGGGTGAAGACTACCATCAAAATTATGAACGTTTACATCCAAACAATTCCTACATACGGAATGTTTCTATCCCTCGTTTACGAAAATTTCAACAGAAATTTCCACACTTACTTAAACCAAACCATTAATTTTTAGACTGCTATTCCATTTTTTTTCAATCAAAATTGTTTATTTTTGAGAGAATTCAAACTACTAACTATTGACAATTCATAAGCCTGGAATCGACTATGCTAAAGCTCAAGATCAAAAAGATCCTTTGGCAAACTACCGCGAAAAGTTTCACATTCCTAAAAATGCAGAAGGTAAGGAATGGTTGTACTTCACAGGAAACTCTTTAGGACTTCAACCTAAACAAACCAAAAATCACATACAACAGGAGTTAGATGATTGGGCAAAACTGGGAGTAGAAGGTCATTTCGAAGCCAAAAATCCTTGGATGCCTTATCATGAATTCCTTACTGAAACCATGGCGGAAATTGTAGGAGCAAAACCGATAGAAGTGGTCATCATGAATACACTTACAACTAACCTTCATCTACTGATGGTTTCCTTTTATCAACCGACCAATACAAAATACAAAATCATTATTGAAAGTGATGCCTTTCCATCCGATCGATACGCTGTAGAAACACAGCTACAGTTCCATGGATTTGATCCTTCAGAGTCACTTATAGAATGGAGTCCTAGAGATGGTGAAACACTTCTAAATATTGAGGATTTAGAATCCATTTTAAAAACTCAAGGCAATGAAATTGCTTTATTATTAATTGGTGGGGTGAATTATTACACAGGACAATACTTGAATTTAAAAAGAATTGCTGAATTGGGTCATCAAAAAGGGTGTAAAGTCGGAATTGACTTAGCACATGGCGTTGGAAACATTCAGCCAAAACTACATGAATCGGGGGTGGATTTTGCAGCTTGGTGTACCTATAAATATATGAATTCTGGACCTGGGAGTCTTGGAGGTATTTTTGTTCACGAACGTTATGCCCATGACACTTCCTTAAAACGATTTGCAGGTTGGTGGAGTCAAAACAAAGAAACCCGTTTTGACATGCGACACCCCTTAGATATCACCCCTGGTGCTGAAGGTTGGCAATTAAGCAACCCGCCCATTTTATCCATGGCGGCAATTAAAGCGTCATTGGAATTATTCAGTGAAGTTGGAATGCAAGCATTAAGAGATAAATCCATACAACTAACGGGATACTTGGAATATCTTATTTTGAAATTAGACAACAAAAATATTTCTATAATAACTCCAAAAGATCCTGAAGAAAGAGGGTGCCAATTGTCCATACAAGTAAAAAATGCTAACAAATCTCTGCACACTAAACTCACAGAAGCACATGTAATCACCGACTGGAGAACACCCAATGTCATTCGTTGTGCTCCTGTCCCATTTTACAATTCCTTTGAAGACGTTTATAGAATGGTAGAAATCTTAAAAACTATTTTAAATGACTAAACAAGAATCCATATTGATTATTGGTGCAGGACTCTGTGGATCCTTACTCGCTTTGCGACTGGGTCAACGCGGATTTAGAGTACGTGTCATTGAAATGCGTCAAGATTTACGAAAAGTAGATATCAGTGCGGGACGATCTATCAATTTGGCATTTTCAAATCGTGGACTAAAAGCGATTAAGATGGTTGGATTGGAATCAAAAGTTGAACCCTTATGCATTCCAATGCACGGAAGAATGATTCACGATATTGAAGGAAATACCGTTCTTTCGAACTACAGCGGACGTAAAAATGAATTTATAAACTCTATATCAAGAGAATTACTGACCGCTCTTTTATTAGATGAAGCGGAAGCTCTAGACAATGTAACAATTGAATTTGAAAAACGCTGTCGAAAAGTAGATTTCGAATCCAAAGTAGGGTTTTTTGAAGACACCACTACTGGCGAAGCTTTTGAAGTATCAGCAGACCTCATCTTCGGAACAGATGGCGCAGGCTCCTCCCTAAGAAAAAGTTATTTCCAAGAACGAAAATTTTTATTTAATTTTTCTCAGAATTATCTGACCCACGGCTATAAAGAACTTACCATTCAACCTACAAAAAATGGCGACTTTAGAGCTTATAAAAATGCCCTTCATATATGGCCAAGAGGCGATTTTATGATTATTGCATTGCCTAATTTAGATGGTAGTTTTACAGTTACTCTCTTTTTAAGCTATGAATCAGGAGACTATAATTTTAATAATTTAACAACTCCCGAAATTGTTACTGAGTTTTTTAAAAAGGAGTTTCCTGATGCTCTGGACTTAATGCCCAATTTAGTAGATGAGTTTTTTGAAAACCCAACTGCCCCTTTAGGAACGGTTAAATGTTTTCCTTGGCATTATAAAGGCAACAGTCTTTTACTCGGAGATGCTGCGCACGCTATTGTTCCATTTTACGGACAAGGTATGAATTGTTCCTTTGAAGATGTGGTTGAACTTGATGCGTTTTTAGATACTCATGACGGCAATTGGGAAGCTACATTCAAAGCCTTTGAAACACACAGAAAAGTGGATACCGATGCTATTGCCGATTTAGCAATCGACAATTTCCATGAAATGAAAGACCATATCGCAAGCCCACTATTTCAAGAAAAACGAAAAATTGAAATGGCTTTAGAAGCTGAATTTCCAGAGACTTATTATTCAAAATATTCAATGGTAACTTTCAAAGAAACGATTGGTTAC
>JAURPF010000051.1 GCA_030835325.1 Flavobacteriaceae bacterium
CTAAATGATTTTGGGATTCTTAACTGGCTTCCAGAGATCCCCTTTTGGCTCTATGTTGTTTTTGGTGTGTTTTTAATGGATTTTGTAGGCGCCTATTTACCACATTATACAGAGCACAAAGTACCGCCACTTTGGATGGTGCATTTGGTTCATCATTCAGATCATAAAGTCGATACCACCACTGCGAACCGCCACCACCCCTTAGAAAGTGTGATACGATATGTGTTTACCCTAGCAGGCGTTTTTATTATTGGTGCACCTATCGGAATTGTCATGCTCTATCAATCACTCTCTTTAGTTGCCACACAGTTTAGTCATGCCAATATCAAACTCCCTAAAAAGCTCGATTATTTTTTGAGTTTTGTTTTGGTTTCACCAGATATGCATAAAATTCACCACCATTATCAATTGCCCTATACAGATGCAAATTATGGCAATATTTTTTCGATTTGGGACCGTCTTTTCGGAACCTATATCTATATGGAAAGAGAACGTATTGTGTATGGTGTGGACACCTTTCCGAATGAGACAGAAAACAGCAGCCTAAAACAGCTGTTGAAACAACCATTTCAAGGGTATAGAAAACCTACAACGGATACAGTAGGTAAGGAGTTCTAAGCAGTTTGTAGCGTTCTAAATCTGGTTTCCAACTCTGGCGAATTTCATCTGCAGACAACCCTGCTTCAATTTGGTTTTGAAGTAATTTTACACCTGCTAATTTGGTAAAAAATGGATTGAAAAATTCAGACTTATTCTCAGTATTTTCATACGCCCTTACTAACCATTTTAATTCTAAATGAGATAAATGAGGATGGTCTTTTAAATTCAATCCTGTACAAATTTTAGATTCGTGTTTTGGATATTTAGCCCCTACATTGGTAATGGGTATGAATTCAAAATTATAGTCAGAACCCTCTAAAAAAGGACTTCCAAACACTTGAAACTGAAGTTCCGTCCCTCGTCCCACACTCACATTAGCACCCTCAAATAAGCACAAACTCGGATACAAATTGACTGCGGTTGCATTGGGAAGATTTGGAGAGGGTTTTATGGGGAGATTATAAACAGTTTGATGTGTGTAATTTTCTACAGTAATCACTTTTATAGTGCATTGAACCCCCTCAGAAAGCCAGCCTTCGCCGTTAATCATTTTGGCATATTCACCAACCGTCAATCCATGTACTATTGGCACAGAGTGCATTCCTACAAAACTAGAATTGTTTAAATCTAAAATTGGACCATCCACATAGTGTCCATTTGGATTTGGTCGGTCCAAAACAAGCACCATAATCCCTAACTCTGCACAAGTTTCCATTATGTAATGAAGGGTTGATAAGAATGTATAGAAACGCGCTCCCACATCCTGAACATCAAAAATAACAACATCCAAACCGTTCAAAGTTTTAGCGTCGGGTTTTTTATTTGCACCATACAAAGACACAATTGGAACGCCACTCTCGGAATCAATACCATCTTTCACATATTCCCCAGCATCTGCTAATCCTCTAAATCCATGTTCGGGAGCAAAAACCTTTTTGACTGCAATATTTAAACTCAACAAAGAATCGACCAAATGTGTGTATCCATCCTCTTTAAAAATAACAGAAGTTTGGTTTGCCAAAATGCCCACATTTTTATTCTTTAGAATCGGCAAATACGTTTCGGTCTGTTGTGCTCCAACACGCAAAGGTTTTTGTACTTGCGAATTAGTTTGGTTTCGGCACGATAGAAGTGTCAAAACAAATAATAAAACTGTATTTTTGATAAAATTTAAATGCATTTATAAGTTTTGAATTACGAGTTTTTTTTAGCCAAACGAATTATTGGAAATAAGTCCTATAAAAGTAGTGTATCGGCGCCAATAATAAAAATCGGAATTGCAGCCATAGCAATTAGCATTATTGTGATGCTTATCGCGATTGCAACTGGCATTGGTTTGGAACATAAAATTCGCGACAAAGCGGTGGCGTTTAATGGTCATATTACAATTTCTAATTTTGACAGTAATGCCTCTGAAGGCGCACAAGTTCCAATTTCTAAAAATCAAGATTTTTATCCTGAGTTTACAGCTGTTGAAGGGGTTTCTCATGTTCAGGCCGTTGCTAATAAATTTGGAATCATTAGAACCAATACCGATTTTGAAGGTTTGTTTTTAAAAGGCGTAGGAACGGATTACGATTGGCGGTATTTTAAAGAATTTTTAATTGAAGGACGCCTTCCTACCTACACTAAAAAATACAGCAGCGAAGTTTTAATTTCTAAGTATTTAGCCAACCGTTTGAAGTTTGCAGTAGGAGACAGTTTTCAGATGTATTTCATGAAATCCGCCCCAAGTCAACCCCCAAGTATTATGAAATTTACGGTTGTGGGCATCTTTAATTCGGGTTTTGAAGAACTAGATAAAACCTATGTAATTGGCGATATTAACCATGTACAACGCCTAAACAGATGGAAAAAAGATCAGATTGGAAATTTTGAAGTTTTCATTGCAAATTATAACGACTTAGATCGTTTGGGGGATGCGGTGTATGCACAAACCCCCTCGACTTTAGATGCAATGACCGTTAAACAAAAGTATGCGACCATCTTTGAATGGATTCCGATTTTTACTACAAACATCTACGCAATTATAGGAATTATGATTCTTGTGGGGGCCATCAATATGATCACCGCATTGCTGGTTTTGATCCTCGAACGGACCAAAATGATTGGCATTCTCAAGGCCTTGGGAAGTAGCAACTGGAGCATTCGAAAAGTGTTTTTGTACAATGCTTCCTACTTGATTGGCTGCGGATTGTTTTGGGGAAACCTTATCGGGATTGGAATTTTGTTACTCCAAAAACAATTTGAATTTATCAAATTAGACCCCTCAGTGTATTATGTGAACGTTGCTCCAGTTTATCTCGATTGGACTTATGTCGTTTTACTTAACCTTATGACCTTTATTTTGTGTGTATTGATGCTGCTAATACCTTCATTTTTAATTAGTAAAATAGTTCCTGTAAAAGCTATTAAATTCGAATAAAACTTCTTTAATCCATATTTGTATCCCCGATAAATTAATGTATTTTTGTGGCAAATTTAACTTATGAAGTACGCCGAAAATATTTTAGAAACCATTGGCAACACGCCTTTAATTAAAATGAACGTTTTAACTAAAGAATTACCCTGTTTGGTTTTGGCAAAATATGAAACCTTTAATCCAGGAAACTCTGTAAAGGATCGTATGGCACTTCAGATGATAGAAGATGCCGAAGCCGATGGTCGTTTGAAACCCGGAGGAACAATTATTGAAGGCACTTCAGGAAATACGGGAATGGGCTTGGCATTGGCTGGAATTATCAAAGGGTATAAATGTATTTTTGTCCTACCAGATAAACAGTCCAAAGAAAAAATGGATATTTTACGTGCCGTGGGTGCCGAGGTGGTTGTTTGTCCAACCTCAGTAGAACCAGACGATCCGAGATCGTATTATTCCGTTTCCAAACGCTTGGCAAAAGAAACGCCGAACTCTTGGTATGTGAACCAGTATGACAACCCCAGCAACTGTAAAGCACACTTTTTGAGTACAGGTCCCGAAATTTGGGAACAAACCGATGGAAAAGTAACCCATTTTGTGGTGGGCGTTGGAACAGGCGGTACAATTTCAGGCGTTGGTAGTTATTTAAAAATGAAAAACCCAAACGTTAAAATTTGGGGCGTTGATACCTACGGAAGTGTGTTTAAAAAATACCACGAAACAGGGGAGTTTGACGAAAATGAAATTTACCCCTACGTTACCGAAGGTATTGGAGAAGACATTCTTCCTATGAATGTAAACTTTGGAATTATAGATGGATTTACAAAAGTTACAGATAAAGATGGTGCTGTTTACACCCAGCGTTTGGCAAAAGAGGAAGGCATGTTTTTAGGAAACTCTGCAGGCTCTGCGATTAAAGGGGTGCTCCAATTGAAAGAACATTTCAAGCCCGAGGATGTGGTGGTGGTTCTCTTCCATGACCATGGCAGCCGTTATGTGGGTAAAATGTTTAATGACGATTGGATGCGCGAAAAAGGCTATATCGAATAAGTCTTTCTAAGCATAAAAATTATTAAAATCACCTGTTTTTTTGGAAATAGGTGATTTTTTTTATAAGTTTATCTACAAGATAAAGACCCCAAATCTAAATCTTCAAAAGAATTTAACCGAAGTTTTTAGATTTTATTTTTATTGATTGTTGTATTGGTAGGGTTTCTAGTATGCATGCTGTAGTTATGGTTAATTCTAGCCAATACTAAATTAACATTTTTATTAACTTAAAATAATTTTGTTCTATGAGAAAACATCGATTGAAAAATTATCTAAAACTTGGAATCTTACTTTTCGGAATTTCATTCTTCCTTACAAACTGTGAGAGAGAAACCTTTGAGATAGAAAAAACTCCCAATAGTAAATATTTTTTATCAAGAATTGACCTTAAACAAATCCATAAGAATGAAGCCTTAATCAAAAAAATTGGCTCTATTGAGAATAGTATCAAGAAAACTAAAAGTAACTTAAAAGCAAGATATGAAAATGTACAATTCAATTTAAATCTAAATTCTGCAACTTTTATAGAAGCTACAGATGGTTCTTATCATTCATATACCTTCTATATTTACAATGACGAAGGCAATTCAAATATTAACAACATTGTATTGTCTTCAACTGAGAATGGCGAATATGAGGCAGACTTGGTTACTTATAATTTAACAGAACAAGAAAGAAACCAAATAGACAATGGTATTGAAATTGACTTAATTGATAAAACTACAATTAAGTCTTTTGACATCAATCAAATTAATATGTACAGTAGAGGGGGAACGTGTACTGAATTAGTTTATGTGGGAACAGGAGATTGTTCTTGCCATAGTACGCATGCTACTGGTGGTTGCTCACATCCAAAAGATATTTACGAATGGCAATCTGTTGATTGTGGCGGTGGTGGTGGAAGTAATGGAGGATCTGATAGTGGCTCTGATGGAACCGGATTTGACGGAAGTTCAGGAGGTGGTAGTGGTTCGGGTGGAGGCACTTCTGCGCCTAAACCTAAAGCAACCTCGCCTATATATACTAATGGTGTTGAGGTTTTTCAAGATGGCCCACCTAAGACTAATTGTGAAAGCCTTAATGCACTAAGACTAACAGACTCGTTAAACATCGATATACTTCCTTATGTCAATCAGTTAAGAGCAAAACTTGATGAAACAAAAGAATGGTCTATTGGTTTCACCAAAGAATGGGTTGATGGTAATATGAAAAATGCACCTTGGGATAGTGGTATAAAAGAGGGTATCAATTTAACAAGGTCTTATTATGTATCAGGCACAAGAGAAGTTGGGCAAATTCATACTCATCCCGATGGTACAAAACCCATCTTTTCTTGGTTGGACTTAAAAGCACTCAAGAATATTTACCACGATGCTCACGAGCATTTTCAAGACGATGTATTTCTTATGATAGTCTGCAAGAATGGTTCTACTTACTCTTTAAAAGTGGATGATTTGGAAACATTGATTATGGCACTAAAAGCAGATTTGGATAATGCTGATGGAATTACAGAAAAAATGAAAGAAGACTATATTGAAGAAAAATTGGCTGATAAATATGCGAAAAGTGATGATTTTGAGCAGACTTTCTTAAAGCTATATGGTAATCATGGAATTTCTCTCTACAAAGCTACAGATACTAATTTAAGCAATTGGAAGCAATTAGAACTCGAAGAAAACGATAATCAAACCGTAAACGAAACACCTTGTAATTAAAAATATAAAATGATGAAAAATATAATATCAATAACAATTTTAATATTTAGCTTTTTAAACTGTAAAGCGCAAAGTCCAATTTTAAATATGGAGGTATATGCTAGAATGGACGCACCTAATAACTCGTATTATAAAGATGTAAACAATGTTCTAAATGGTTTTGAAGGTACTTGGTTATATACCAATGGAAATACTTCTTTAAAAATAGTTCTTGTTAAAAAAACAATGCAACATAGGTACAATGGAGGCTATTATGAAGATTTAATCGTTGGTGGCTACCAATATATCGAAAATGGTGTTGAAAAAATAAATACACTTTCAGATGTTAATCATCCTAACATTGGTCGAGATGCAAGTATTAAAGGCAATAACATATACGATGATTGCTATATAATACCTGCTGATGACTGTATAGACGGAGAAAAACGATTAGATCTATCAATAGAAGATACAATTACAACAGAACATTTTGGCGATTTAATCTTACACAAAAGAACCGTCAATGGACAAGAAGCTTTAAAAGCTATGATAGATATTGGCTATGTTGGAAGAAATTATCATAATGTTCCAACACCACTACCGACAATGCCAAGTCAAATGCGTAATATCATACTGATAAAACAATAAAAACTGACCACAACACCGTATAAGCATAATAAGGTTTTAAGGCTGAAAATAAAGGTAATTTTGTGCTTGCAAAAGCAGTTTGCAAACCGAACAAATAGGGTACAAATCCCTTACTATGCTCATACAAAACCGTCCCATCAAATTTGCGCACCTCAAAACTTTTTTTATCTTCGTAGGATGCAAGAAGACTTCCTACATTACGTCTGGCAGCATAAAAAAATGAGCCTCATATCATTAAAAACCACCGCTCAAGAGCCTATAATTCTTAAGACTGTTGGTTTGCCAAATGTCAATTCAGGCCCCGATTTTTTTAATGCCCAATTAAGTATCGGCACACAGCTATGGGCAGGTACCGTCGAAATCCACGTTAAATCTTCCGACTGGTATGTGCACCACCATGAAACAGATGCAGCTTATGACAACGTGATTTTGCATGTAGTTTGGGAACATGACATGGAAATATACAGAAAGGACAATACACCAATTCCGACCCTTGAACTCAAAAACTATGTGCTTCCTCATACCTATAAAAATTACAACACACTGTTGAACCAAAAACAAGCTTGGATTCCTTGTGAATTAACTATTAAGGAAGTTGATGGATTTACCGTTAATCACTGGTTAGAGCGTTTGTATTTAGAACGTCTGGAAGGAAAGTATCAGGCCATTGAAATGCAACTGCTTGATTCCAAACACAATTGGGAAGCCGTATTGTTTTGGCAATTGGCCAAAAACTTTGGACTTAAAGTCAATGGAGAAGCCTTTTTGAGCATTGCAAAATCAACGAGTTTTTCTATCATTCGAAAATCGCAACATGATGCTCTCCATCTCGAAGCGTTATTTTTTGGACAAGCAGGACTTTTGGAAACAGAAGCACAGCATCCTTATATCACTGAGCTCAAAAGTGCCTATGAATTCCTAAAAAATAAATTCTCACTTTCAAACGAAGGGGTATTGCCAGTGCAATTCTTTCGATTGCGTCCGCCTAATTTTCCAACTCTCCGATTGGCACAACTAGCCAGTCTGTACAGCCGTTGTTCAAATTTGTTTTCAAGCACCATCGAAGCACAGTCTTTAGATCAAATATATACTATTTTTGAGGGCGCCACTTCCAAATTTTGGGACACCCATTATACCTTTGAGAAGCCTTCTAAATCAACTCCAAAAAAGTTGACAAAAGCGTTTATTAATTTACTAATTATCAATACAATAGTTCCAATTAAGTTTGCATATAATAAATTCAATCGGCACGCCAGCCAAGAAGATGTTTTTGAGATCATGCGTACAATTCCCTCGGAGCACAACAGTATTGTCGATAAATTTCACTCCCTCTATACGTTTGAAAAGACCGCTTTGGATTCTCAGGCATTGATTCAATTAATGCAAATGTATTGTTCAAAAAATAAATGCCTTCAATGTGCGATTGGTAGTGCACTTTTGAATCGAAATTCATAAATTGCAACATGAAGTTATTTTACATCGGACTTTTTAATTTACAAAAATATGGATTCTACGTGTGTCAGCGCATCGCCGACCGTTTCGGAATGCGTGCCAAAGTGGTTCGAACGTCTTTTATTTACTTGACCTTTGTAACTCTGGGATTTGGATTTGCATTTTATTTATTTTTGGCATTTTGGATGCGTATAAAAGACTTGATATACACCAAAAGAACTTCAGTTTTTGATATCTAACATCTATGGATAACCCGTTTTTAAAACTATTTCGATCCAAAATAAACACCGCAATGCTGTTATTGATATTGCTGCTTTTTACGGGGGTTATCGGTTTTAAAATAATTTCTGAGTTCTCATGGATCGATGCGGTTTATATGACTGTCATAACCATAACTACTGTTGGGTTTGGCGAAGTATATCCATTAGATCATGAGTCCAAAATATTTACTATTTTCTTAATATTAACTAGTGTAATTATTGTGGGATATGCACTTAAAATTATTACAGAATATATAATTTCTAAAAATGATATTTCCGAACTAAAACGTAAGAAGATGCAAAAAAAAATTGATGCACTATCCAATCATATTGTCATATGTGGATTTGGAAGAAATGGCCAACAAGCGGCTAAAAAATTAGGGACACACAATCGTACTTTTGTGGTTGTAGAATCGGATAAAGAAATTATTGATAAACATCAAAATGAAGGCATTCTTTTTGTTTTAGGAAATGCCAATGAAGATGAGGTACTTCAATTGGCAGGGATTGAACGCGCCGAGTGTTTAATATCTGCTTTGCCCAATGATTCGGACAATGTATTTGTGGTATTGTCTGCACGCCAAATGAACAAAACCATACGTATTATAAGTCGTGCTTCCAACGAATCCTCTTACAGTAAACTTAAATTAGCAGGGGCTAATAATGTTATTTTGCCCGATAAAATTGGCGGAGATCATATGGCTTCTTTAGTCGTTGTTCCCGATCTACTGGAGTTTATTGATAACCTTTCTATCATTGGACAAACAACTATTAATATTGAGGAAATTGCTGTTGATAAGTTATACGATACTTCCATTATTAAAACCATTCAAGACTTAGATTTACGAAAAAAAACAGGGTGTAGTGTGATTGGTTTTAAGGACGAAAAAGGACATTACATCATCAATCCAGAAGCCAACCAAAAATTAGTTTCGAATTCTAAAGTGATTGTTTTGGGACGTCCAGAACAAATTCAAAAATTGAATAGCACCTATAGTATTGATATTTAATTTTCCTAAACGGTTCTAATCTTTAAACCCTACTAGATTTTAATATTTCATTTTTTTTCATCATATTGTTGACTATTAATCACCATCACAAAAAACTTCTATGAAAACATACATTCAAACACTAATTGCTATAATATTTCCATTTGTATCTTTTGCCCAAGAAAAAGGGTTAGATCAGAGAATTGACGAAGCATTTCAGCCTGTTGCAGATGCCTTTTTTGATGCTATTTTCTTTATAGTATATGAAGGAGATACATTTTCAATTCCGTTTGTACTAGTTTTGTTAGTAGGTAGTGCATTGTTTTTTACGATTTATTTTGGATTCCCAAACATTCGATTTTTCGGAAAAGCAGTTAATGTTGTAAGGGGGAAGTATGACCATATAGACCATGGAGTTTCAGAAGCTATGTACGGAGATTCTACTCCTGGTGGGGATTCCATAGAAACAATTAAGGATGAAAGTGCCGAAGGAGAAGTGAGTCATTTTCAAGCCTTAGCAACAGCAGTTTCTGGAACCGTTGGAAATGGAAATATCGCTGGAGTTGCGTTGGCAATTGCCTTAGGAGGTCCAGGGGCAACTTTTTGGATGATTGTTTGCGGATTACTCGGAATGTCAACAAAATTTGTTGAGTGTACATTGGGTGTACAATTTAGAGATGTGGGTGAGGATGGAACCGTTTATGGCGGTCCTATGTACTATATAAGTAAGGGATTAAAATCAAGAGGCTTTGCCAAAATAGGTAAAGTAATTGCGGCTATTTTTGCGGTCTTCTGTATTGGAGGCTCCTTTGGTGGAGGTAATGCCGCACAATCCAACCAAGCAACTATTGTTATAAAAGAGTTATTTAATTGGGACAGTACAGCTGCAGGAGCAATTGTTGGGATTGTATTAGCTGCACTTGTTGGTATAATAATTATTGGAGGTATTAAACGAATTGCTCAAGTTACTGAAAAAGTAGTGCCTTTTATGGCTGTCATGTACGTAGTGGCATGTCTGTATATTATTTTATCAAACTTTAGTTTAGTGGATGATGCAATAAGTCTTATTGTTAGAGAAGCATTTAATCCAACCGCCTTTGGGGTCGGTTCTGTGATTGGTGTTTTGATTGTAGGATTTCAAAGAGCTGCCTTTTCAAATGAAGCTGGAGCAGGTTCTGCATCTATTGCACATTCCGCTGTTAAAACAAAATACTCAGCTTCTGAAGGATTAGTAGCACTTTTAGAACCATTTATAGATACTGTTGTAATTTGTACGATGACGGCTTTAGTCATTGTAATTTTTAACTTTAGTGGATTCTTTGAATATGGTGGTGACGGTTCTGGAGTTGTTTTTATTGATGGTCAAGCTTTCGAAGGCGCAGGAATCACTTCCAAAGCTTTTGCACAATACATTCCGTATTCCAATATTTTCCTAACCATTGCCGTGGTATTGTTTGCCGTCTCAACAATGATTTCTTGGTCTTACTATGGTCTTCAATCTTGGAAGTTTTTATTTGGTAGAGGAAAAGTAGCCGATTTAGTATATAAATTATTATTCTTACTGTTTGTAGTCATTGGAGCTGCCGCAAGTATGGGGTCTATATGGAAATTCTCTGATGCGATGATTTTTGCAATGATCTTCCCAAATATGGTTGGATTATTTTTCTTATTCCCTGTCGTCAAAAAAGAATTAACTAGATATTTGAAAGCTCTCAAAGAATAAACGTGGTTGCCCCTAAATGAAATTTTACGCCTACTTCTCAAATAAACAACGCTTAGCATTGGTCGTGTTGGTAATCGTTATTCTTTCATTTCAGTTATCTTGGGTGTCGTACGACAAATTACCCATGGATACTTTTGATATTCCAACTGAAACCTATTTGAAATTTCAAAAAGAGGTGGACAGCTTATTAACAATCCAAAATCAAAGGTCCGTTGCAACAATCTATCCTTTCAATCCAAATTATATAACCGATTATAAAGGGTATGGTCTTGGGATGAGTTCTGAAGAAATCGATCGACTTCATGCCTTTAGATCCAAAAATAAATGGGTGAATTCGGCAAAAGAATTTCAACAAGTAACCAAAATTTCGGATTCACTTCTAAAACGGATTGCTCCCTATTTTAAATTTCCAGATTGAGTTATGAAATCCTCTCAAAAATCAACAACTATTGCAAATACATCGACTAAGTCATTCGCCCAGAAAATCGATTTAAACAAGGCAACAGCTACACAGCTTCAAAAGGTTCATGGAATTGGGGCTTTTTATTCGGAACAGATTATACGTTTTAGAGATTCCTTTGAAGGTGGGTTTATTTCTGATATACAATTACAAGGAATTTCTGGATTGACTCCAGAGGTTATTGAGAATATACTCAAAGAATTCACTCTTAAAACGCCTAGACGTATTGATAAAATTAATTTAAACACCGCCACGATTGATCAATTAGTAACCATTCAGTATATTGATTATGAACTGGCATATGAGATTATAGAATTACGTATGTTAAGGGATGGTTATAGTAGTATTGAGGAATTAACAAAAGTTAAAGAATTTCCTAAGGAAAAGTTAGAAATTATTAAATTATATTTGTCGCTCAATTAAGTTATATATGAATTTTAATTATTCAGAAGAGCAAAATTTGATTGCTAACGCTGCAAAAGAGTTTGCAGAGCAATACATTAGACCGCATATCATGGAATGGGATGAGTCTCAGCATTTCCCTGTTGATGTACTTCATAAAGCAGGCGAGATGGGTTTTATGGGTGTTTTTATCCCTGAAAAATATGGAGGTTCTGGATTTGGGTATCACGAGTACATCGCCATTATTGAAGAAATATCTAAAGTAGATCCTTCCATTGGATTATCTATAGCTGCGCATAATTCACTTTGTACGGGTCATATTTACTATTTTGGTAATGAATCTCAGAAACAAAAATGGTTGCCAAAACTAGCCACAGGCGAATGGATCGGTGCTTGGGGGCTAACAGAACACAATACTGGAAGTGATGCGGGTGGTATGAACACAACCGCTGTAAAAGATGGGGATCATTATATTTTAAATGGTTCTAAAAATTTCATCACACATGGTCGTAGCGGCAATGTGGCTGTTGTGATTGCTCGAACCGGCAAAAAAGGAGACTCTCATGGGATGTCTGCTTTCGTAGTTGAAAAAGGAACTCCAGGATTTTCTTCTGGTAAAAAAGAAAACAAACTTGGAATGCGTGCGAGTGAAACTGCCGAATTAATATTTGACAACTGCCGCATACATAAAGATAATTTATTAGGAGAAGAAGGTGAAGGATTTATTCAGTCGCTTAAAATATTAGATGGTGGACGAATTTCGATCGCAGCCTTGTCCTTAGGAATTTCAAAAGGCGCGTATGAAGCTTCCTTAAAATATGCCAAAGAACGCGTTCAGTTTGGAAAACCCATTGCAAGTTTTCAAGGCATCTCATTCAAGCTATCCGATATGGCAACCGAAATTGAAGCTTCAGAATTGTTGTTACATAAATCTGCGTTTTTAAAAAATAAAGGAGAAAAAGTTACCACACTTGGAGCCATGGCCAAAATGTATGCGAGTGAAACTTGTGTCAAAATAGCCAATGATGCTGTTCAAATTCATGGTGGATATGGGTATTCTAAAGACTATCCAGTAGAAAAGTTTTACAGAGATTCAAAACTATGTACCATTGGAGAAGGAACTACCGAAATACAAAAGGTAGTCATCTCAAGAAATATTTTAAAATAAGTATTGCAAAACAATAATTAAGTTTATATTTGCACACGAAATCTAAAAGAGGGGAGGTTAAAAGAATATGTTAATAATACCAATAAAAGAAGGAGAAAATATAGATAGAGCGCTAAAACGTTTCAAACGAAAGTTTGACAAAACGGGAACAAAGCGATCTTTACAAACACGTAAACAATTTATAAAGCCCTCTGTAAAACGTAGAGCACAAATTCAAAAAGCGCAATACATACAAGGACTTAGAGACGCTGAAAACCTATAAGTTTTCAAAATCAATACGATTCAAAGCACCTTATTCAAGGTGCTTTTTTAGTTTCTAAAGGTTTCTAAATAAGAACGGTAAGTGTTAAAATATTTGGTTTATTTAGAAAGTTTATTAAATTTGATAAAACCAAATCTTTAAATTATGAACACAAAATCTTTTTTAATATCGGGTATCACAGGTACCATTGTTAGTTTTTTACTAGGCTTTCTATTTTATGGATACCTTTTTACAGATCTTCACCCAGATGAATCATGCATGTTATTCATTTTACTAGGGTGCTTATTTTATGCCTTTACATTTGCTCTTATTTATAACCGATGGGCAAATATTAGTACTTTTAAATCTGGTGCCAAAGCAGGGTTCTTAATAGGCCTTCTGTGGACGCTTAGTATGAATTTTTTCATGTATTCGTCTGAATCTAACTTGGACTCTAATTTTTTACTGCTAGTAGCTATTGATGCAGTATCTGCTGCCATTATGGGTGGAGTAATTGCCTTAGTTATAGGAAAGTTAAAAGCTTAAGACTTATAATTCCTTGAGACATTCCCATAAGAAACCATGTTTTTTTGTGGGAATTTCATAAATTTTTATGTATCTTGGAGTGGTTAAATCAAATGAATGCGTATCCAAAAATTTATTGATTATTTGCTCTTAGAGAAAAAGTATTCTCCCCAAACGGTAGTGGCCTATCAAAAAGATATAGAAGCATTTCAATTATTTTTAACTCAAGAATTTACAAATTCAGAAGTTTCAAAAGCCAACTACTCTCAAATTCGCTCATGGATTGTTCAACTTGTCGATTGTGCTATCTCCAATCGAACGATCAATCGAAAGATATCGTCTTTAAATAGTTATTATAAATTTCTACTAAAGACCGAATCCATTAATGCCAACCCTTTAATGAAGCATAAAGCATTAAAAGTAAGTAAAAAGATACAAATACCGTTTTCTGAAACTGAAATTAATTCCGTATTAAATAGTATGAATACCGATACGTTTGAAGATGTGCGAGATAAACTCATTGTAGAACTTTTTTATTCTACAGGAATTCGACGTATAGAACTAGTTCAACTCCAACTCAAAGATGTTGATTTATCTCAAGGACATATAAAGGTATTAGGAAAGCGTAATAAAGAACGAATCATTCCTCTAATCCCATCCGTTATTAAAACAGTTGAAACCTATTTACAAAAGCGTACAAAACTAGACACAATAATTGACTCCTCCATTCTTTTCTTAACCAAAAAAGGAGCGAAAGTCTATGAAATGTTGGTATATAGAATTATTACGGGTTACTTTGACAACATCTCAACTAAAGTTAAAAAAAGTCCACATATTCTTAGACACTCTTTTGCGACCCATTTATTAAACAATGGCGCAGATCTAAATTCTGTTAAAGAAATTTTAGGGCATTCGAGTTTAGCAGCCACACAGGTTTACACGCATAACAGCGTAGCTGAACTCAAAAAAGTATATGAAAAATCACATCCTAGGAGTCTATCTTAGGAAAATATTAAAACCATAAAAATTACACTATGAAAGTACACACACAATCCGTAAATTTTCATGCCGATCAAAAATTAATTAACTTTATTCAGAGGCGTATGGATAAATTAGATTTATTTTTTGATAAAATTATTAAATCAAATGTTTATTTGAAGGTAGAAAATACTTCACAAAAAGAAAATAAAATATTTGAGGTACAGCTCTCAATTCCAGGAGATGTCCTTGTTGTAAAGAAGGTTTCTAAATCTTTTGAAGAGGGGTTAGATACAGCTTTACGCTCATTAGAAAGACAGTTAAAAAAGCGAAAAGAAAAATTACGTCAATTTTCATGAAAATTTTACAAAAAATGTTTTGAAACAAGAAAAATATATATACATTTGCAGTCCGTTAGAAATAGCGGGCTTTTTTTTGTGCCTAAAAACACTGAAATAATGCCGATGTAGCTCAGCTGGCTAGAGCAGCTGATTTGTAATCAGCAGGTCGTGGGTTCGAGTCCCTCCATCGGCTCAGATCTTTGAAAAATGGTGAGATACTCAAGTGGCCAACGAGGGCAGACTGTAAATCTGCTGACTACGTCTTCGCAGGTTCGAATCCTGCTCTCCCCACATTTTAAATAAATTAAATTGCGAGAGTAGCTCAGTTGGTAGAGCGTCAGCCTTCCAAGCTGAATGTCGCCGGTTCGAACCCGGTCTCTCGCTCGCAGA
>JAURPF010000052.1 GCA_030835325.1 Flavobacteriaceae bacterium
AATGCCTTCTAAAATCGCAAATTTTATTATTAGAATGACAACGCAACTCCAAATTAGAGATTCGGGTTGTGCATTAAAAGTGATGACCTCCAAAATAGCCAAAGAACTTCCGCTTTATGGCGAACTGCATCGATTTATGGCCCTCAATGCGCACATCAGTGGGGCTAGAATCAAAGAAGTTCCTGTCATTCATCACCCTCGAATTCATGGGGTATCCAAATATGGACTCGAACGTACTTATAAAGTATTGAAGGATTTGAGTCAAATTCTAATTATCCACAAAAAATCCTACTCCAAAAGAGTTCGTACTTAGTTTCATATCCTCACATTATTAAAAAAAATAATAGTAATTTTAGAGTTTGAATCAATCGGATGCAACCACAACAACTAAAAATAATAGAATGCCCACGAGATGCCATGCAAGGCATTAAGGCGTTTATTCCGACGGTTCAAAAAGTGCAGTACCTTCAATCCTTATTGCGTGTTGGTTTTGATACCATTGATTTTGGAAGCTTTGTATCCCCAAAAGCCATCCCCCAAATGGCGGATACGGCTGAAGTTTTAGCCCAATTAGATCTCAGCTCAACTCCAAGCCAATTATTGGCCATTGTGGCAAATCGTAGGGGAGCATTAGCTGCTGCATCCCATAAAGAAATTGATTTTTTAGGCTATCCGTTTTCAATCTCTGAAAATTTCCAAATGCGGAATACTCACAAAACAATTACGGAATCTATTGAGATTCTACAAGAGATTTTAGAAATTGCACAGGCTCATAACAAAGGTGTTGTTGTTTATATTTCCATGGCTTTTGGAAATCCTTATGGCGATCCTTGGAATGTAGATGTTGTTGCCAAGTGGACGGAATTCTTACATAAAATGGGAGTCGAAATTCTGTCGTTAAGTGATACAATCGGTAGTTCTAATGCAGAGAGTATCTCCTATTTATTTTCTAATTTAATTCCGGCTTATCCTCATATCGAATTTGGTGCCCACCTACACACCAATCCCTTACATTGGCATGCCAAAGTGGATGCTGCATATAAGGCCGGTTGTTTGAGGTTTGATGGTGCGATTCAAGGATTTGGAGGCTGTCCTATGGCAAAAGACGAGCTGACAGGGAACATGCCAACAGAAAAATTACTCTCCTATTTTACAGCCCAAAAGGAAGTTTCTAATTTGAATGCGCTTAGTTTTGAAAGTGCTTTTAATGAGGCTACAAAAATCTTTTCTGTGTACCATTAAAAATGGCCACTACTTCCGTAATTCCCCTTTTTTTTATATAATTATAGGTTTAGAATCTAAAGTCGAGACCTCCATAAATTCCAAAAGGATGTCCAGGACGTAATCCCGCTGGCACTTTAGCAACGGCATAAGTTTTATCTAAAACATTAATGATTTTAGCCGATAGACTCAGTGTTTTTGAAATATTGTATTTTCCTACAAAATCAATGATAAAGTTGGATGTAATCCCATTAGCAGTGTTAATAGCATCTGCGCTCGCTTCGGTTTTAAAGGCACCATTCAAACGGCCATTTATGTTGAGTTCAAATTTGTGATGTTCTAAGGATATAGAGGTGTTAAATTGATGCTTGGCAATGTAAGGCAGCTCGTCACCACTTTGAACATCACCCCATAAACTATCATCACTGCCAAAACTGTTTAAAAACGTAGCATCTGTAAATGTGTATCCAAAAGTAATAGGCAAGGCATAAGTTGTATTCTTTTGAAGTAGGTCATAATTTAATAGCAATTCGAACCCCTTCACACTCACTTCTCCAGCGTTAAATTGTTCTAAGGATCCTGTACCTCCAGAAGCTGCTAAGTCACTGCCTAACAAGTTGCTGTAATCGTTATAAAACCCAACAACTTCTCCTCGTAATCCTTTAAAGTTGAACCGAGACCCTAATTCATAATTGATACTTTCTTCTGATTCTTGTCCAACGGTATTTCCAGGAGGCGAAAAACCTTTATGCACTCCACCAAATACCGAAGTTGAATTGTTAAACTTATAGTTAATTCCTATACCAGGAATAAAAATAGAAACCTTATTTTCTCTACTAGAAAGATCCACCCCAGTTCTGTTGAGGTCATCAGATCCAAAATCAGTTCTTTCTAATACAATATCTTCATAACGAATTCCTGGAGTTAAAGTAATATTGTTATATTTTAATTTATACAAAACAGAACCTGCAAAAGCTGTTGCTTTACTAATGCGATTGGCATCACTTCCTGGTGCACCCTCAGAAGTTAAATTCATCTGACCATCCGTTATGCTATAACCATCTTTCCATTGAAAACGATCTTCATCATCATAATGATAACGCAAACCAATTTCAAGATCATGAAACACCTGAGCACTGTTCCAATGAAAGTCCAATTTAGTTTGTATTCCTTTCGAAAGATAACTTCTGTTGTTTGCTTTTAGGATAAATGCATTTGCATCAGAATTGGAAGTCCCATTAATAATATCCATATATTTAGGGTAGTTTTGAGGAGCCTCTAGAATTTTTGAAATGTTTACTTTATCTCCGCCAAACACAACATCATTCAACTTATACCAGTTACGCGAGAAATCGTTGTGATAAGCGTTGCTTGTAATTTGTAAAAAGTTAGAAACATCTATTTTATGTGTCACCATAAATTGAAGGTGATCATTTGTCATTTTATCTTTTTGAGACGCTGCATATCGATCAAATGGGCTGCTCTCAAAATCTTCAGTGGTTAAGCCTAAATAGGTTTCATTAGAAGTTTCATCCGAATATTGAAATTTAAGTTCAAGTGATTGATTAAATTTCGCATCCTTTTTATTTTGAAGTTTAAATTTTGCCACCACATCATTTTTGTCAAATCCAGTAGTGTTGCAATTTGGTAAATTTTTAAAACCGTCGGAATTATTATTCAGATACTCTAACGAATATCCAAGGTAAGTTTTGGAGTCTCCAATTTTTAAATGTGTTTGACTGGTATTAAAGCTTCCATAACTTGTATTTATACTTCCTCTAAAACTGCTAGGGATTTGAGTACTCACCAAGTTAATAGCGCCACCAGTCGTAAACGGGCCATACTGTATTTGACTGCTTCCTTTCAAGATTTCAACAGCTTGCATTCGGGCAACAGAAGGAAAATAATAGGCTGCAGGCGCACTGTAAGGGGCGGGTGCAATTAAGACACCATCTTCCATAATGGATACTTTTGCACTACGGTCTGGAGAGGTTCCACGAAGACTGATGTTGGGACGCAATCCAAAACCATCTTCTTCATAGATATGCACTCCAGGCACTGATTTTAAGACTCTATTGATGTCAGAATATGAAAATTTCTCTAATTCTTCTGGGGAAAGATAATATGAAGATCCAGTTCTGTTTTTTGCTTCATATTTACTGCCAAAGATCACTTGGGAGTTGATAAAAACAGGTTCCAATTTTTGAATAGAATCTGTTGGTTTAGTAGATTCTTGAGCATTCAAAATACCAATCCCCAATAAGGTAGTTTTGAGTAAGCTTTTCATTTTATTTAGACTGATTAAAAATAAGAATAAATTTTAAAGTGCAAAGTTACAAATGAATTATAGTTTCACAAAGTTTATTTAGAATAAATAAAAATAAAATTTTAAAAGATTGATATCAAGTTAGTTATTTTAGTAAATTATTTAATTTTTTCAAATTCATGAACACAAAAGACAGATGTTTTTTGAATATTTATGCGAATTCAGGGTTTTTTATAAATAATAGAATAATATGCCTTATTGAGCTAAAAATAACTTAAATTTGCATGCAATTATAAGCTAATTGCTATGAACGCACATTTATCCAAAATTGTCGGCGAAGGTCTAACTTACGACGACGTCCTTTTAATTCCAGCCTATTCAGAGATATTGCCTCGTGACGTGAGTATTAAATCTCAATTCACTAAAAACATTTCATTGAATATTCCAATATGTTCAGCTGCAATGGACACCGTAACCGAAAGTAAAATGGCCATAGCCATGGCACGTGAGGGAGGAATTGGTGTATTGCATAAAAACATGACTATCGAACAACAGGCAATTAAGGTCCGTAAAGTAAAACGTGCCGAAAGCGGTATGATTATCGACCCAGTGACTCTCCCATTAGATGCGACGGTTAAGGATGCACAAATGAGTATGAAGGAACATAGGATTGGAGGAATTCCGATTATTGACAACGATGGCTATTTAAAAGGAATTGTAACCAACAGAGATTTGCGATTCGAAAAAGAAAGCACACGTCCCATTACGGAAATCATGACTAGTAAAGAACTTGTTACAACATCCGAAGGAACTTCTTTAAAGCAAGCAGAAGTGATTTTACAAAAAAATAAGATCGAAAAATTACCAGTTGTAGATGCCGATTTTAAATTGATAGGACTCATCACTTTTAGAGATATTACAAAATTAACGCAGAAACCAATTTCTAACAAAGATTCCTTTGGTAGACTTCGAGTTGCCGCAGCAATTGGCGTCACACAAGACGCTGTTGAACGTACCGCAGCCTTAGTGAAATCTGGAGTGGATGCTGTTATAATTGATACAGCGCATGGACATACAAAAGGGGTGGTCAATGTTTTAAAATCGATTAAAGAAAAATATCCAGATTTGGATGTTGTCGTTGGGAATATTGCCACTGCTGAAGCTGCTAAATATTTAGTTGATGCAGGGGCCGATGCTGTTAAAGTTGGTATAGGGCCTGGCTCTATATGTACAACACGAGTTGTTGCAGGCGTTGGATTTCCTCAGTTTTCAGCCGTTCTCGAAGTTGCAGCGGCACTTAAAGGTACTGGAGTTCCTGTTATTGCAGATGGAGGAATTAGATATACAGGAGATATTCCAAAAGCAATAGCAGCTGGAGCCGACTGTGTTATGCTCGGATCTCTCCTAGCAGGCACCAAAGAATCTCCAGGAGAAACTATCATTTATGAAGGTCGAAAATTTAAATCATATCGCGGGATGGGTTCTGTTGAAGCTATGAAAGAAGGCAGTAAAGACCGTTACTTTCAAGATGTCGAAGACGATATCAAAAAATTGGTTCCAGAGGGTATTGTAGGGCGTGTGCCTTACAAAGGCGATTTGTATGAAAGCATCCACCAGTTTATAGGAGGCATCAGAGCAGGGATGGGATATTGTGGAGCAAAAGATATTCAAACACTTAAAGAGACTGGTCGTTTTGTGAAAATTACTTCCTCCGGAATCAGTGAAAGCCATCCGCATAATGTCATGATTACAAAAGAAGCACCTAATTATTCCAGATAGTAAATCCAGAGCTTGTCTTTGTTTTTACACAAGTAATTTACATTTGTATTATCCCTTATAATTAGTATTTTTGATTTTCATAAAATAAAAATAACATGCATAAAACTTTCCTATTTCTAAGTACAGCCTGCTTTTCATTTCTTCTTTCAAATGCTCAAATAACTGAAAACGATATTTTACTGACAATCTCAGGTGAACCCGTTTCAGCCAATGAATTTATGAGAGTTTACAATAAAAATCTGAACTTAGTTCAAGATGATTCTCAAAAAGAAGTTGACTCTTATTTAGAGTTGTTTGTGAATTATAAATTAAAATTAGCTGAGGCTAAAGCATTGCGATACGACAAAGATCCTGCATACATAAATGAATTCAAGTCCTATAAAAATCAATTAATTCAAACCTATTTGACTGATAAAAATGTGACTGACGATTTAGTTCGTGAAGCTTATTACCGAACAGAAAATGAAGTAAAAGCGCAACATATTTTAGTTTTGTTAGATGAAGTTGAAACAGACACATTAGCAGCATACTCTAAAATTGAAGCATATAGAGAACGATTTTTAAATGAAGATTTTGAGTCCCTTAAAAAGGAACTACACAACGGAAAATCTGTTTTTGTAGAAGATTTAGGTTATTTTTCTGCTTTTAAAATGGTGTATAATTTTGAATCCGTTGCGTATGCAACTGAAGTTGGATCGGTTTCTCAACCGTTCCGAACAAGATTTGGCTTTCATGTGGTTAAAGTTTTAGACAAAAGAAAGTCAAAAGGTCAAGTTTCTGTAGCTCATATTATGATTGCCAATACACAAAAAGACACTACCCTAGTGGCGAAAGATCGCATTCAGGAATTGCACCGTTTGTTACTTCAGGGCGAAGACTTTGGCGAATTGGCTAAACAATTTTCAGATGACAAAAGCAGTTCAATTCGTGGTGGTGAACTCAAACCTTTTAAATCTGGTCAGATTAACTCTGAGATTTTTGAAACAACAGCCTTTGAACTGTCTCCTTCCAATCCAATTTCTAAACCGATTCAAACGCAGTTTGGATGGCATATTTTAAAATATATCAATAGAAAACAAGTGCAATCTTTTGAAGAATTGCAGTCAGAATTGGAAAGTAGAGTTGGTAAAGATTCGCGTTCTCAGCTTGTAAAAGCAAAAATGTTGGAACAATTATTAGCGGAATATCAGATTGAAACTCCAAACTCAAACTTAGCGAAATTCCAATCAAATTTAAATTATAATACATCTAAAAATGTGTGGGAACTTCCAAGTAACTTTAACAAGAGTCAATCCTTTTTGAATATAAAAAACCAAACACATACATATCTAGACTTTTTGGAATTTCTGAACAATAATCTAAAATCGATTAAAAAAGAATGGCCAACCTCAGTAGTTGTTAAAAAACAATATGCATCCTTTTTGGAGAAATCTGTATTTCGGTATAAAGAAGAAAATCTAGAAAAAGAAAATAAAGAGTTTTCATATATTCTCAATGAATACCGAGAAGGTTTGTTGTTGTTTGAATTGATGCAAGACAAGATATGGGAAGGCGCTAAAAACGACTCTACAGGTCTGCAAGAATTTTATAATTTAAATAAACAAAACTATATTTGGCCTGATAGAATTGAAGGCTCTGTAGCACGATCTTCTAATGCAAAATACATCAAAAAAGTTCGTAAGTATTGGGCTAAAAATAAGTCTATTAAACTGATTGATGAAGTGTTAAATAAAAAGCAACAAAACGTGATCTTTTCAAATGGCGAACTAGAATTAGGACACCCTACATTGCCTAAAAGTATCCCATATAAAACAGGACTTTCTGACGTGATTAAAGAAAATTCAAACTTTTATGTCATCAATGTAACCGCTTTAAAACCAACGACACTGAAGACTTTTGAAGAGGCTAAAGGTCAACTATTAGCGGATTATCAGATAGTATTAGAGTCAGAGTGGATAAACGATTTACGCGCTAAATTTAAGGTAGTTATCAATCAAGACGTACTTGCAAAAGTAAACGCAATAATTTCTAATTAATTTTGAACGAATTCAATCAACTATTTATAGTTTCTTTTTTGGTATTGGTGGGATGTAATTTACGACCAGCTTCCTCAGAAGCAAAACCTTTGGCGCGTGTAAATGATGCGTTTTTGTATGAATCAGATATCGATTTTAGTTTTGTAAAAGACCAATCAGAATCAGATAGCATTATATATGTCCAAAACATTATTAATAATTGGGCTACCACACAACTCCTAATTGACGGTGCGAATCTTAATCTAACGAAAGAAACGCAATCAGAGTTTGAACAACTCGTTCAGCAATATAAGAGTGACCTTTACACCTCTGCTTATGTAGAAGCCTTGGTAAATAAGAACCTGGATACTTCCATTTCAGAACAGGAATTAGTCGATGTTTATTCAAGTAATCAACAGCTTTTTGTTTTAAAAGAAGACCTTTTAAAAATGAGATATGTAAATGTAAATTCAAAACTATCCAACTTAGAAGAAGTCAAAAAACGATTCAAGCGATTTAATTTAGAGGATCAAACACGCTTAGATTCTATATCCATTCAATTCAATTCTTTTTATTTAAAAGATTCAATTTGGATAAAATCCGAACAGGTAATTTCTAAAATTACTCCCTTACAATTAGGTTTTAATAAAGTACTGTTAAAAAAACCAAATTTTATACAGCTCAAAGATTCTTTAGGGTTATATTTGATGCAGATTAATGAAGTTTTAGAACGAGGAAATCAAGCCCCAATGGAATATGTATTGCCGACTTTAAAACAAATTATCATCAATAATCGAAAGTTAAAACTCATCAAGCAACTAAAAAGTGAAATAGTTAATGATGCCATTAAAAACAAAAATTTTGAAATATATAACTAAGTATTACGTACTAGGACTTTGTTTATTCACAACTCTTTTTTCTTTTTCACAAGAAATTATTGAAGAGTCTGTTGAGGTCAAAGCTCCAAAAACGTCCATGGTTGATACCATTCAACGTGTAAAAATTGATGGTGTTGCTGCTGTGATTGGTGACTTTGTTATTTTAGACTCCGATATCGACAAGCAATTTACCCAATTAGAAGCCAGTGGTGTCTCGACTGAAGACATTACACCTTGTCAGCTTTTTGGCAAACTTTTAGAAGATAAACTCTATGTTCATCATGCCATTCAAGACAGTATTGAGATAAATGATGCAGAGATCAGATCCTATGTAGACCAACAACTAGAAGGATTTGCAGAGCAAATCGGTTCCATGGAAAAATTAATTGCTTACTACAAAAAATCATCCGAAAAAGAACTCAGAGATGAAATGTTTGAGCTGAATAAAAATGGTAAAATGGCATCGATGATGCAACAAACAATTATAGAAGAAATTGAAGTCACTCCAGACGAAGTACGTCAGTTTTTTAACAAAATTGCAGAGGACGAACGCCCACAGTTTGGTACTGAAATGCGTGTTGCTCAAATTGTTGTGGTTCCAGAAACAACAAAAGAAGAAGTTGATAAAGTCATCAAACGCTTGAACGAATTCAGAGCCGATGTATTGGATAATGGAGCAAGTTTTACAACCAAAGCCGTTCTTTATACCGAAGATCCTGGATCTAAACGAACAGGTGGAAAATACACACTTAACAGGAAACGTCCTGTGATGGCAAAAGAGTTTAGAGAAGTCGCATTTTCTTTACAAGAAGGAGAGGTTTCAAAACCTTTCAAAACGGATTTTGGCTATCATATCATTCAATTGGAAAAAATTAGAGGTCAAGAATTTGATATTAGACATATTCTTTTAATTCCAAAAGTGACTCCAACAGCTATCAAAGAAGCAAAAGAAAAACTTGAAAAAGTAAGACAAAGTATCCTCGATGGTGAAATTACATTTGCAGAAGCAGCTAGAGAGGTAAGTGACGAAGAAGAAACTAAGTTTGACGGAGGTCAACTGCGAAATCCTGAAACCCAAGACTATAATTTTGAGCTCACTAAAATGGATCCAGAATTATATGCTCAAATACAGAACCTAAAAGACAACGAAGTAAGCCCAGTACTTAAAGACCAAGATCGAATCCATCCAGTTAAATTTAAGATTTTAACTGTTACTTCACGAGTCAATGAACATGAAGCTAATTTTGCACAAGATTACTTAAAGATTAAAGCACTTGCACTTCAAGAAAAACAATTGAAGGCGATAGAGAAGTGGCAAGAAGAAAAAATTATGGATACTTATATTAAAATTAATGGTGAGTTACGTAGCTGTGATTTCAATAGTAACTGGTTCAAAATCAACTAAGCCATGTCAGATGTTGCGTCTTTAAAACAACACCTCAAAAAGTACGAGACCTTAAAGCAAGAAATCTCTAAAGTCATTGTAGGTCAAGATGCGGTTATTGAACAAATTCTAATCTCCATATTTTCGGGTGGTCATTCCTTATTAGTTGGTGTTCCTGGACTTGCAAAAACCCTAATGGTAAATACAATTTCAAAGGCTCTAGGGTTGGACTTTAAACGGATTCAATTTACTCCAGACCTAATGCCGAGTGATATCTTGGGAAGTGAGATTTTAGACTCCGATCGTCAATTCAAATTCATTAAAGGCCCTATATTTTCAAACATTATATTAGCCGATGAAATTAATAGAACCCCCCCAAAAACACAAGCAGCACTTTTAGAAGCAATGCAAGAGCGATCCGTTACCATTGCAGGACATCATCATAAATTGAACGCTCCCTATTTTGTATTGGCTACTCAAAACCCAATTGAGCAAGAAGGTACTTATCCGTTACCTGAAGCACAATTGGACCGTTTCATGTTCTCAATCAACCTAACCTATCCAAGTTTTGAAGAAGAAGTGCAAGTGGTAAAGTTGACAACTGTAAGCACAAAGTCGCAAGTTGAAGTGGTTTTTTCTGCAAGCGAAATCTTAGATTTCCAAGCCCTTATTCGTAAAATTCCAGTGGCGGATAACGTTATTGAATATGCGGTTAAAATGGTTGGAAAAACGCGCCCAGATGCTTCGTCAACAATTCCAATAATTAAAAAATATGTTGATTGGGGTGCGGGTCCAAGAGCTTCTCAAAATCTAATTTTAGCCGCCAAAACCTCTGCGGTATTTAACGGTAAACTTTCCCCAGACATCGAAGATGTTCAGGCCGTTGCAATTAGTATTCTTCGTCACAGAATTATCAAGAATTATAAGGCGGAAGCCGATGGTGTTTCGATAGAATCCATTATTGAAAATTTATTTTAATACCGTTTTTACCATTTTATCATAACTTTTAAACTGAATAACTAATAATAATTTAATTTAATGAAGTAAAATTTACTTTTAATTGAATTATAGTTATTGAGGTTTCTTATTGCCAATTTAATTGAATATAAATTTTATTTAATTCGTACTTTTACGAACGATTATTACCAAATAAAATTATTCAGATTATGGCTTTCGATATAAATGTTATTAAAGAAGTGTACCGTCAAATGCCGGGACGCATTGAAAAAGCACGTCAACTTGTTGGACGTCCACTAACCTTATCAGAAAAAATACTTTACAGTCACCTTTGGGACGATACCGCTACAAAAGCATATGAGCGTGGCAAAGATTATGTTGACTTTGCACCCGACCGAATTGCATGTCAGGATGCAACAGCTCAAATGGCATTATTGCAATTTATGCAAGCTGGTAAAAAGCAAGTAGCAGTTCCTACAACAGTGCATTGTGATCACTTAATTCAGGCCAAAGTTGGAGCGACCAAAGATTTGCAATTTGCCTTAAATAACAGTAATGAAGTATTTAACTTCTTAGAATCCGTATCAAATAAATATGGTATCGGATTTTGGAAACCTGGTGCCGGAATTATTCACCAAGTGGTACTAGAAAATTATGCCTTTCCAGGTGGGATGATGATTGGAACAGATTCACATACCGTAAATGCTGGAGGACTGGGAATGATTGCCATTGGAGTTGGTGGTGCAGATGCTGTGGATGTCATGGCAGGCATGGCTTGGGAGCTTAAATTCCCTAAACTTATTGGAGTCAAATTAACTGGAAATCTTTCAGGTTGGACCGCACCAAAAGACGTTATTCTTAAAGTTGCAGGAATCTTAACAGCAAAGGGTGGAACAGGAGCAATTGTAGAATATTTCGGTCCTGGAGCAACCTCAATGTCCTGTACAGGAAAAGGAACTATTTGTAATATGGGTGCCGAAATTGGTGCCACAACTTCCACTTTTGGATATGATGAATCAATGGAGCGTTATCTGCGTTCTACAGATAGAAATGATGTAGCTGATGCTGCCAATCAAGTAAAAGATTCGTTAACAGCCGATCCAGAAGTATATGCTTCTCCAGAAGATTATTTTGATGAATTAATTGAGATTGATTTATCGACCTTAATGCCACATATCAACGGCCCATTTACACCAGATTTAGCAACGGAAGTAGGAACTATGACCGACAAAGCAAAAGCAAATGATTGGCCTTTAAAAGTAGAGTGGGGTTTGATTGGTTCTTGTACCAATTCATCCTACGAAGATTTATCACGAGCGGCTTCCATTGCACAACAAGCATTGGATAAAGGCTTGGTTACCAAAGCAGAATTTGGAATTAATCCAGGTTCTGAACAGGTACGATATACAGCAGAACGTGATGGAATATTACAGGTATTTGAAAATCTAGATGCTAAGATATTCACCAACGCTTGTGGTCCATGTATTGGGCAATGGGGACGTTATGAAGATCCAAAAAATGCTCCTAAAAATAGTATTGTACACTCCTTTAACAGAAATTTTGCTAAACGAGCTGACGGAAATCCAAATACCCATGCGTTTGTAGCATCACCAGAAATGGTTGCTGCTATTGCGATTTCTGGGCGCTTAGACTTTAATCCATTAACAGATTCACTAATAAATAAAAATGGCGATCAAGTCATGTTAGATGAACCCACAGGACACGAGTTACCAGAGGAAGGCTTTGCTGTGGAAGATGCGGGCTATTTAGCACCTGAAGAAGATGGCAGTCATGTGATAGTTGAGGTTGCTGCAGATTCTGAACGATTACAACTTTTAACCCCTTTTGAGCCAATTGGAAATACAATTCAAGGAGCTAAACTATTAATTAAAGCACACGGAAAATGTACCACTGACCATATCTCTATGGCAGGACCTTGGTTGCGTTATAGAGGGCATTTAGATAATATTTCGAACAACTGTTTGATTGGTGCTGTGAATGCGTTTAATATGCAAACAAACTTTGTGAAAAATCAACTTACAGGAGATTATGATGCGGTACCTAAAACCCAACGTGAATACAAGTCCAAAGGCATTCCAACCATTGTAGTTGGCGATCACAACTATGGTGAAGGATCTTCTAGAGAACATGCGGCGATGGAACCACGTCATCTGGGAGTGGTGGCAGTCCTTGTAAAATCATTTGCACGTATTCATGAAACAAACCTTAAAAAACAAGGAATGTTAGGATTAACTTTTGCGACGGAATCAGATTATGATTTAATTCAAGAAGACGACACCTTTAATTTTGTGGACTTGAATGCTTTTGCACCAGGCAAACCCCTTACCATTGAAGCGGTTCATGCAGATGGTTCTAAGGATATCATTATTGCAAACCATACCTATAACGATTCTCAAATAGAATGGTATAATGAAGGTTCTGCTTTGAACCTTATCAAAAAACAAAACGCCTAAGAAGTAAATTAACTTACCTTTGTATTTCGGAAAGTTATACTTTGAAAGTTAGTTTTTATATATTCACTCGAACAGATATCCTAACCGTTTGTCAGTTCGAGTGATTTTTTGTTTTGAAACTTTTTCACAAAAAATTCCGTCAGAAATAAATTACAAAGAATCATGGTGTATGCGTAAATGCTATCTTCTACAGGAATTGTGCCCATACGAATGCCTAAGTTTTCGGTGTTGTTGTACCACACCACTTGATTGTCAATAAAACTACCAGTTAAGATGCCATTTACAATAAAAAATGGAATCAGCATTACTAAAAAAGTCAAGAAAAAATGTTGAAGTAATTTGGTGTTATATTTATAAACTAGCACGGTTAACGGAATTGCCAAGCTAAAATTAATCAGCGTATACCACTTATCATAGTTACTAACAATGAGAATAAATAACAGTGATATAAGCCCAAAACTAATCGCTTTTGTGACAGCTTTGCTAAGTTTTAAATTCGGAAAAAAGAGAAGGAGTGCATAATGCGTAAATACACAAGCAAAGGGAATACAGATAAAAAACAACCATTCTTCAAGAGGAAGATTAAAAAATTTGACGCCTAAAAAATAGGTGTCATTAAACCCCCAAATTCCATGCATTGTAAAAATCACATCCCACGGAATAAAAATTACCATCGTTAGAAGGATTGAAATAAAGATCCAGAGAAATTGTTTGTGGAGTTGTAATTTTGGATGAAAACTATATAGAAATGGTACCGAAATAGACCCTAAGTTTAACAAAAGATAGAGTGTATTCATGTTTTACCGTTTAAAGTATTTGAACGGTACAAACAACATTCCAAAACATTCGCCGTCGCTTTTCCCAAGATGTTTGTGGTGTATTTTGTGTGCACGTCTCAGCCCTTTTGCGTACCAATTGTTGGCATTTCGAAACAATTTAAAGCGTTGGTGAATAAAAATATCGTGTACGATAAAGTACGTCGCTCCATACGCCATAATTCCTAGACCTATCGGAAGTCCTGCCCAAAATCCTTCGTAACTCCAAAAGTAAAAACAGGTCATACTCACCACTGCATAAAAAATAAAAAAGGCATCATTGCGTTCAAACCAACTTTTGTGATTTTTGTGATGGTGATCTTTGTGTAGGCTCCATAAAAATCCATGCATGACGTATTTATGTGTAAACCACGCCATAAATTCCATGGTTGAAAAGGTTCCTAAAAAAACGAGTATCCATAAAAATGCGATCATAATAGCGGTTATAATAGATTGAGTTGGTATTTGACATAACTGCGGGTAAGCAGTTCTACTTTTTTATAATCAGGCACTCGAATTCGGGTACTTTTAATTTCGAGTGCAGGGGTTGTTTTTAGTTTTACAAGAAGTTGATTGTAGTATCGGTACGCCATAAAAACGCCGAATTTTGCTTCTAAAGGTAGTTGTTTTATTCCTTGTAATCCTTCTGCAAAATCTTTTTCTATATCGTCAATAATAGCCTTTTTAGAGATTTCATCTAAGTTATTCAAATCCGTATTAGGGAAATAAGTTCGGTTTAATTCGTCGTGATCAGCTTTTAAATCTCTGAGGAAATTTACTTTTTGGAATGCAGATCCCAAAGCCATCGCAGTTTCTTTAAGCTCCTCGTACTTTTTATGGTTTCCTTTTACAAATACTTTTAAGCACATCAGACCAACCACATCAGCCGAGCCGTAAATATAATTTTTATACTCTTCTTCAGTGTGATAGACCGTTTTGTGTAAGTCTTGACGCATTGAATCCATAAATGCATCGACCATTTCTTTGTCAATACTATAGTTGTGATAGGTTTCTTGAAATGAATTTAGGATTGGGTTTAAACTTATTTTATTAATGAGTGCCGCTTCTAAATCGGCTTCAAATTGAACAAACAAAGCTTCTTTATCATAATCATGAAATGAATCTACAATTTCATCTGCGAGGCGTACAAAACCGTAAATATTATAAATATCCTGTCGAATCGAATTAGACAGCATTTTTGTAGCCATCGAAAACGAGGTGCTATAGGTTTGTGTGATAATTCGACTACAGTCTTTTGATACAGTATCAAATATGGACTTCATAAACTTTTTTTTTAATTTTTTTAAACGAAGTTGCTTAACTTTTATTCAACATCTTTTGAATAAGTTTTGAGGTCAGTTTTCCAGAGATTAAAGAAGGGGGCACTCCTGGTCCAGGTACAGTTAATTGTCCTGTAAAAAATAAATTTTTTACTTTGTTACTTTTTAGTTTTGGTCTCAAAAAGGCCGTTTGTAATAATGTCATTGCCATTCCATAGGCATTTCCTTTGTACGAATTGTATTCCGTTTTAAAATCTTCAACACAAAAGGAATCCTTAAATATAATATTTTTTTGAATTGATTGCTTTGTTTTTTCTTCAAATCTTTCAATTATCTTTCCTAGATAGTGGCTTCTAAGTTCGGGGCTGTCTTCTATATTTGGAGCAATGGGCATCAAAATAAACAATGCTTCACAACCTTTTGGTGCCATGGAAGGGTCTGTTTTTGAAGGTACATTGGCATAAAATAATGGATGGCTTGGCCATTTTGGATTGTCATAAATTTCTTCGGCATGTTTTTCAAAATCCGCATCAAAAAATAGGTTGTGATGTTCTGAGTTTTTCAGTTTTTTATCCAATCCTAAATAA
>JAURPF010000053.1 GCA_030835325.1 Flavobacteriaceae bacterium
ATGAATCGTAGGTCTATTTAGGGTGATGTTGTTATAGCGCTTAGCTTCATAATCAGAATTTAAGGACTTTAAAGAATCATCTAAGAGCTCTACAAAATAAGGCAAATCTTTAGGAGGCGTTTTAAACTCAATAATCCACTCATGGGCTCCTTTAGATTTTCCTTCCATAAATATGGGTGCAGCCGTGTAATCAACTATCTCACTTTTTGTTTTATGTGTGGCTTGTTTTATCGCTTTATCTGTATTATCAATGATCAATTCTTCGCCAAAAACATTAATAAAATGCTTGGTTCTCCCAGTCACTTTGATTCGATAAGGCGAAACAGACATAAAAGTCACAGTATCTCCAATTTTGTAGCGCCACAAACCCGCATTGGTCGTCACAATAATGGCATAATTTTCACCAATTTCAACTTCTGATAAAGGAATTATTTTTTCGGTAGCACTTCCATAGGTTTTCATAGGAATAAATTCATAAAAAATGCCGTAATCCAACATCAATAAAAGTTCGTCAGAATGGTTTCGATCTTGAATGGCAAAAAACCCTTCGGAAGCATTGTAGATCTCATAATATTTAAATGAATTTGAAGGAATGATGGATTTAAATTGATCGACATACGGAAGAAAACTCACACCGCCATGAAAATAAACTTCCAGATTTGGCCAAACATCCAAAATCGTTTTGCTACCAGAAGTTTCTAAAACAGTGTTTAGCAATACCAACATCCACGAAGGAACTCCAGCAAGGCTGGTCACATTTTCATGGATTGTTTCGTTAACGATGGCTTGTATTTTATATTCCCAATCACTCATCAAAGAAACTTTGTTGCTTGGCGTACTGCTGAACTCTGCCCATAAAGGCATATTATGAATCAAAATTGCGGACAAGTCTCCAAACATAGTTCCGTTTTCTTCATAGAGCTCTTTACTCCCCCCCAAACGTAAATTTTTGCCATTAAAAAGTTCAGAGTCTTCATTGTTATTCAAATACATACACAGTAAATCCTTACTCGCCGCAAAATGACAGTCTTCTAAAGAGTCGGAACTTACAGGGATGAATTTACTTTTGGCATTGGTTGTTCCACTCGATTTTGCAAACCACTTGATTGGTTTTGGCCAAAATATATTTTTTTCTCCTTTTCGTGAGCGTTCGATTAGGTTTTCATAATCTTCGTAAGTCGAAACTGGAATACGTTGTGAAAACTCACGATAATTTCGAATGGATTTAAAATCATAGGCAGTTCCAATTTCAGTATCTTTTGAAACAGTCAAAAGATTCATAAGCAGTTCATTTTGAACCTCATGAGGGTATTTTAGAAACAAATCAATTTGATGAAATCGCTTCTTTAAAACCCATGATGCCACAGAATTTACTAACGGAATTGCCATATAAATGCATATATTTACAATGCTAAATGTAATAAAAATCTGCTAATGCTGTATCAAGGTGTTTTGACTAAAATGGAAACGGAGTTTTCGAATCCAATTCAATATTTTCTAGTGCTTGAAAATGAGGTATTAAACATGAACCAACTATTAAACAAAAAACTGACCCTTTCTTTTGTTAAATACCAATGTTTGAATTGCAACAGTGAAGCCCCTATTTTTAGACAAGGCTTTTGCAAATCTTGTTTTTTTGAATTGCCACAAGCAGCCGATTGGATCATGCGCCCCGAATTGAGTAAAGCCCACCTCAATCAAGAAGAGCGCGATTTGGACTATGAAAAACGCGTTCAGCTACAGCCACATATTGTGTATTTGGCAAACTCCAGTAATGTGAAAGTGGGAGTCACTCGCAAAACCCAAGTGCCCACACGTTGGATCGATCAAGGGGCACAAGAAGCCTTAGAAATTGTAGAGGTTCCAAACCGTTATTTGGCAGGGATTACCGAAGTTGCACTTAAAAAATATGTAAGCGATAAAACCAATTGGCGAGAGATGCTCAAAGGAACGGCATCAGATGAAAATTTAGAAGATTGGCGACACCGCTTAGAACCCTATATCCCTGAGGAAACCAAAGCCTATTTTTTGGCCAATCAAAAAACACTTAAGTTAGAATTCCCAGTTCAAAGTTACCCAGAAAAACCAAAAAGTTTAAACCTTACCAAAACACCTGTATACTCGGGAGTTCTTAAAGGAGTGAAAGGGCAGTACCTTATTTTTGAGGACAATACAGTCTTTAATGTGCGAAGTAATGAAGGGCTTGTTGTGGGACTAAATATCTCTTAATCAATCTTTATTTCTTGATTTACTTCGAGCTTAAAGCGTTTTCTAAACCAATACACGCCGAGGTATAAAAAGGGCGTATCCAATGCAGCTATAATCACTTTAAAAGTAACGCCCGCAAAGAGCAGTCCTAAAAACAATTTCCATTCAATTTCACCAAATAAACACAACAGCAATAGTACGGTAGCAGTGTCAATAAATTGAGATAAAAATGTGGAGAAGTTATTTCGTAACCAAAGGTATTTCCCTTTTGTGAGCTGTTTCCAGTAGTGGTAAATTTGGATGTCAATAAATTGAGCAAATAAATAGGCAAGCATACTTGCCAATACAGCTATTGAAGTGCTACCAAACACTTCCGAAAACAGGCTGTCTGAAACCGGTGACCAATCTGTTGCGGGGACTAAATTTGCGATGTAAATAATTCCCATCGAAAAGATAGAAGCCAACACCCCTCCTACAACCACTTCATTCGCTTTTTGTTTGCCGTATATTTCACTAATTAGATCCGTAATTAGAAATGTAATAGGATAAGGAAGTATCCCTACAGAAATTTCAAACAATTTGACGCCAAAAACGGGCGTTTCAATAGGATAGAAATAAAAGAATTTTTTAAAAATTAAATTCGATACCACCAAAGAAGTAATAAATAATATTCCAAGAAGTAAATAAATGCGTCGTGCGAGAATCGTATCTTTAATCGTCATGTAAATTGTCAATAAATACTTTGGTAAAGATATCATATTAATTTTTCTTTTACTTAATTTGCTAGATCATATGACGAACACAAAAACGGTTTTAATTGGGATTGGAAGCAACACAGGTGACAAACTAACGTACCTTCAATCGGCTATAGACGCAATCCACACTCAAATTGGGAGTATTGATCAACTGTCAAGTTTATATCAAACACCAGCTTTTGGTTTTGAGGGTGCAGATTTTATAAATGGATGCCTAAAAGTATCTACACATCTTGAGGCATCACAAGTACTGGATAAACTATTGGCCATCGAACAGTCTTTGGGTCGAACCCGACACGAAGACGGTCAGTTTCATTCACGAACCATTGATTTAGACCTGTTGTTTTATGACCATTTAATCTCAAAATCTGAACGTTTGGAGTTGCCACATCCCAGACTGCAGCAACGCCGTTTTGTATTGCAACCTTTGGCAGATATCGCCGCCGATTTTGAACACCCTGTATTAAAAAATTCCATTAGCAAACTACTCGAAACCTGTGAAGATCAGAGCCTTTTGACACCTTTAGAGGATCAATTGACAAATCCAATGAAGTCTTTTGATTTTTCAAACTATAATTTTATCGCTATTGAAGGAAATATAGGCGCAGGAAAAACAAGTTTGACGCACATGATGTCTCATGATTTTAATGCCAAAAAAATTCTGGAGCGTTTTGCAGACAATCCTTTTTTGCCAAAATTCTATGAAGATCCGACCCGTTATGCCTTTACTTTAGAAATGTCTTTTTTGGCGGACCGTTACCAACAAATTTCAGATGACTTATCGCAGTTAGATTTATTTAAAGATTTTATTGTGAGTGATTACGACGTATTTAAGTCGCTTATTTTTTCCAAAATCACTTTGAGTGAGGACGAATTTATATTGTATCGAAAATTATTTTATCAAGTTTATAAAGACATTGCACGACCCGATTTGTACATTTACCTGTATCAAAACACCGAACGTTTACAGGAAAACATCCGCCTTAGAGGACGCGATTACGAACAAACAATTGAATCGAGTTATTTAGATAAAATCAATGCTGGCTATTTGGAATTTATTCAAAAACATCCCGAGTTTAACGTCAAAATCATTGACATTTCAAACCGCGATTTTATTAAAAATAGAGTCGATTATCTCTGGATTTTAGAACAAATGTGTGCTTAGTTCAATTTACTAAACAAATCCCATAAAACCACTCCACAACTCACCGAAATATTTAAGGAATGCTTGGTGCCATATTGTGGAATTTCAATCACGGCATCACTTAAATTCACCACGTCTTGAGACACTCCTTTCACTTCATTTCCAAAAATCAAAGCATAGGTTTCGCTGGTTTTGGGAGTAAATTCATTAAGCATTGTCGCATTTTCTGCTTGTTCAATAGAGAGGACTTGAACGCCATCCGCTTGTAATTTCTGAACCAGTTCTAAAGTATTAGCAGCATAGTCCCAATCTACAGACTCCGTACTTCCCAAAGCTGTTTTTTGAATGTCCTTGTGTGGTGGTGTGGCGGTAATGCCACAGAGGTAAATTTTTTCAATCCGAAAGGCATCACTGGTTCTAAACACACTTCCAATGTTATTTAAACTTCGAATGTTATCCAAAACTACAATTATAGGGGTCTTTTTAACCGCCTTAAATTCTTCTACTGATAAGCGCTCTAACTCACTGTTTTCTAACTTTCGCATCCGTGTTTTAAATCTTGAGACCTTAGGCTTTATAAAAAGACTAAAATTAGTTACTTTAGCATTCCTACTTCTTCACAAAAGTAAGGTATAAAAATCAAAAACCAATTGGCAAAAAAAGCAAAAAAAGTCACGCCTTTAATGAAACAGTACAATGCCATCAAGGTCAAGTACACCGATGCCTTGTTGTTGTTTAGAGTGGGAGATTTTTATGAAACCTTTGGAAGTGATGCTGTAAAAGCATCTAAAATATTAGATATTATTTTAACCAAGCGTGGGGCAGGTAGTGAAAATGAAACAGAACTAGCAGGATTCCCGCACCATTCGCTCAACACCTATTTGCCCAAACTTGTCAAAGCTGGCGAACGCGTCGCTATTTGTGATCAATTGGAAGATCCAAAACTCACCAAATCGATTGTGAAACGGGGTGTTACGGAACTTGTTACTCCAGGAGTGGCACTAAATGATGAGGTTTTAAGCTCAAAATCTAATAATTTTTTAGCAGCCGTCTATTTTGGAAAATTAATTGGGGTGGCTTTTTTGGATGTCTCTACGGGCGAATTTTTCACTGCTCAAGGTTCTGCAGAATATATAGGAAAACTACTTCAAAATTTTAATCCGAGTGAAATCCTCATTGAAAAACAAAAACGAACGGTTTTTAACGACACCTTTGGAGCTGACTTTCACACATTTTACTTAGAAGACTGGGTATTTCAAGAGGACTATGCCAACGAAACGTTATGTAAACATTTTCAAACCAAAACACTTAAAGGGTTTGGAATTGAAGCTTTAACGCAAGGGATTATAGCTTCTGGGGCGGTCATGCATTACTTGGCAGAAACCCAACATCATAAGCTGCAACATATTACCAATATTGAACGCATTTTGGAAGGCGATTATGTTTGGATGGATAAATTCACCATTCGAAATTTGGAGTTGTACCATTCTACCAATGCCAATGCAGTGACCTTAATCGATGTGATTGACCACACAATATCTCCAATGGGTGGACGCCTTTTAAAACGGTGGTTGGCATTGCCGTTAAAGTCACAAGAAAAAATCAAAGCACGGCACGAAGTGGTTCAGTACTTTTTGGATCATGAAGAAGTGCTTCAAAAAATTCAAAATTATATCAAACAAGTGGGCGATTTGGAACGCCTTATTTCAAAAGTAGCTACAGCAAAAGTGAATCCACGTGAAGTGGTGCAATTGAAAAATTCTTTAGAAGCCATTGTGCCGATCAAAGCCTTGGCATCTCATTGTAGTAATGCCGATTTAAAACGCATTGGAGAACAAATTCAAAGTTGTGAGTTGTTGCGAGAAAAAATTAAAACAACGCTTAACGAAGACGCACCCGTCAATATCCTCAAAGGAAATAGCATTGCTTCTTCAGCATCCGAAGAATTAGAAAGTTTACGTGCGATTGCGTTTTCTGGAAAGGACTATTTAGATAAAATGTTGGAACGAGAGAGTGAAGCGACA
>JAURPF010000054.1 GCA_030835325.1 Flavobacteriaceae bacterium
CTACGATTCATGTTGCAAAAGAGGGTTTGTTCTATAAATGGATGAAACGAAATAATAAATTAGGAGGTCAACACAAAGTCCCTCGCCTTTCAAATTCGCGACAATTTTTAGAAGAACTCTTAGAAATGAATTAAGAAACGGCTCTCAAACGTTTAATTTGAGTGCGGGTCAAATGTTTTTTAACATAGGCTTCATCAACAACTAAGGATGTTTCCTCACTTCCTGGAAGAGTAAACATTGCATCGGTTAAAATTTCTTCACATAAAGATCGTAATCCTCTTGCACCGAGTTTATATTCAATTGCTTTTTTTACAATAAAATTCAAAGCATCATCTTTAAAAGATAATGTAATATCATCCATTTCAAAAAGCTTTTTGTATTGTTTTATAAGTGCATTTTTTGGTTCTGTTAAAATCGCTCTTAGAGTTTTATCATCTAAGGGATTCATATAAGTAATTACGGGCAACCTCCCAATAATTTCTGGGATGAGTCCAAAATCTTTTAAATCTTTTGGCGTGATGTATTGCACTAAATTTTTAGAGTCAATTTTCGCTTCTTCTTGAATTGCTTTATACCCAATTGCTGACATATTGAGTCGTTTTGAAATATGACGATCTACGCCATCAAATGCACCTCCAGCAATGAATAAAATATTTTCTGTGTTGACTTCAATAAATTTTTGATCTGGATGTTTACGACCGCCTTTTGGTGGTACATTTACAACCGTTCCTTCTAACAATTTCAAAAGTGCTTGCTGCACACCTTCACCAGAAACATCACGAGTAATGGAAGGGTTGTCACTTTTACGAGCAATTTTATCAATTTCATCAATAAAAACGATGCCGCGTTCGGCTTTCTGTTGGTCATAATCGGCCGCTTGTAATAAGCGTGTAAGCATACTTTCGACATCCTCTCCTACGTAACCAGCTTCGGTTAAGACCGTAGCATCGACAATCGCTAAGGGGACGTTGAGCATTTTTGCAATGGTTTTGGCCATCAGGGTTTTTCCAGTTCCTGTTTGCCCAACCATGATAATATTACTTTTCTGTATTTCGATAGCGTCCTCATTAGGCGGTTGTAGCAAACGTTTGTAGTGATTATAAACCGCTACAGACATTACTTTTTTTGTTTGCTCTTGCCCAATAATATAGTCGTCTAGGAAAGACTTGATTTCTTGAGGTTTTTTGAGAATAACATCGGAAGAGAGTCCATTGTCGTTATCTTGTTTGGCTTCTTCAAGGACGATTCCATTGGCTTGTTGGATACAGCGATCGCAAATGTGCGCATCGATTCCCGCAATAAGTAAGTTGGTGTCCGCTTTTTTCTTGCCACAAAATGAACAGTCTAATTCTTCTTTTGCCATAACTGGTTTGGGTTGTTATTTTAAGCTCGTGTTAATATTTCATCAATCATACCGTATTCTAATGCTTTTTCAGATTTCATCCAATAATCACGGTCACTGTCCGCATAAACTTTGTCATAATCTTGCCCCGAATGTTTGCTGATAATTTTGTAAAGTTCTTCTTTAAGAATTAAAATTTCACGTGCTGTAATTTCTATATCGCTTGCTTGTCCTTGTGCACCTCCTAAAGGTTGGTGTATCATCACTCTTGAGTGTGTCAGTCCACTTCGCTTCCCTTTGGCACCTGCACATAATAATACGGCGCCCATAGAGGCTGCCATTCCTGTACAGATTGTTGCTACATCAGGTTTGATTAATTGCATTGTGTCATAAATTCCAAGTCCTGCGTACACACTTCCTCCAGGCGAGTTGATGTATATTTGGATGTCTTTGGAAGCGTCTGTACTTTCTAAAAACAACAGTTGTGCTTGAATAATATTGGCAACTTGATCATTAATCGCTGTTCCCATAAAGATAATACGATCCATCATCAATCTTGAAAATACATCAAAAACCGCGACATTCATTTGACGTTCTTCAATAATGTTTGGTGTCAAACCCATAGGGGTCATGCTACTTACTATTTTGTCATAATATGTGCTGCTAATCCCTTGATCTTTGATAGCGAATTTTTTAAATTCATTTCCGTAATTCATAATGCTAATTTTAGGTTTTTAGAGTGTAAATATAAAGCTATTTATGATTTTATACTTACTTTAAAGATATAAAAAAACACTTCCTAAGAAGTGTTTTTTACTTAATTATTTATAAAAATTACTTCCCATAAGCTTCTTTAACGAAAGCGTCATAGGTTAGTTTTTTGTCTTTAAAATTGGCGTTTTCTTTATAAAAATCTAATAATTTCTGACTTGTTAATTGTTCAGAAATACGTTTCACCTCGTCTTGGTTTGAAAGTACACGTGCAACAATCTCTTCGATTTCCTTTTCTGTTGGGTTCATTTGACCGTACTGTGCCATTTGGGCTTTGATCATCTCTGAAGTAAAAGCTTTTAAATCTTCAAAATTTACTTGAAGATTGTTGTCTACAATAAGTTTGCTTTCAATTAATTGATAACGCATACTTTTTTCTGACTTCTCATATTCCTCTTTGGCTTGTTCTTCGTTTAATTCTGTTTCGCCAGCTGTTTGTATCCATTTCTGAAGAAATTGAACAGGCAAGTCAAATTTTGTGTTTTCTACAAGATATTCAGTAACATCGTTCAAAAATTTTTGATCTGCTTGTTGAACAAATTGTTTTTCAGCGTCTTCGGTGATTTTTACTCTCAGTTCTGTCACTGAATTTACAACTCCTGGGCCAAATAGTTTATCAAATAACTCTTGATCCAAATCTGCTAATTCTCGTGTATTAACTTCGCTAATTGTAAAGGTTACTTGCACATCAAGTCCATGAGCCGTATCGTGATCCACCTTTAGATAGGTCATTAAATCGTGTGAATCATTAAACAATCCTTTGGTTTTGAGGGTCAATACATCATCAACCTTAGCTCCTATAAAAGCCTTAAGGTTTGATTTTCCTTTTAATTTATCTAAAGTTAGGGTTGCTGTTGCCTCGATTCCTTCTTCATCATTAAAAAATACACCGGTTACTTCATCTTCTTCGCTAACCACAGTTTTGGAAACAAGTTTTCCGTATTGTTTTTGGATGTTGATCAATTGATCGTCAATCATTTTTTTATCCGCAGTGATTGTATATTTAGTAAGCGCTTTTTTAGCTTTTAGATTGATATCAAATTCTGGACTTAATCCGATTTCAAATTCAAACGAAAAATCTTCGCCTTCCCAATCCAAATCGTCTTGAGCAACTGGCAGTGGATTTCCTAAAACATCTAGTTTTTCATCTGTAAGATATTTACCTAGCGCTTCTTGAAGGGTCTTATTGACTTCATCAGCCAACACAGATTTTCCGTATTGCTTTTTAACAAGTCCCATCGGAACATGACCTTTTCTAAAGCCAGGAATGTTTGCAGTTTTGCGGTAATTTGTTAAAATTTTCTCTACGTTTTCAGAGTAATCTGCTTTTGTAATATCAATTTTAACCACGGCATTTAGCGTGTCAATCGTTTCTCTTGTAATATTCATTGTAATGAAATAAAAATTGGGTGGCAAAAATACAATATTTTTAATGCCTTACAAACATTTTTAAACTTATGTCTGTCAAGTGATAAACTGGCAAACAGAATCGAAGAATTCTACTGGGTTTTCGGCATGTAACCAATGGCCTGCATTTGAAATTGTTTTGATAACCGCAGTTGGAAATTGGTGTTTTATGAGTGCCTCATCTTGAGTGGAAATATACTCTGATTTATCCCCTCTCAAAAACAGTGTATCTTTTTGGAAATTTAAGTTGGATGGTAAGGCTTCTCCTACCTCAGAAACGTTGATTTTTAGAGCTTTTAAATTGATTCGAAGTCCTAAAGCACTCGAAGAAATTCTGTAAATATTTTTCAATAAAAATTGACGTGTCCCAGCATCCGGAACATACTTAGAAAGTTGAATTTCTGCTTCTTTTCTTGATGATATTTCTTCGAAATTTAATGAGGACAATCCTTCCATAATAGCATCATGATGTACAGGATAAAATCGAGGAGATATATCTGCTACAATTAATTTTGAAACCAGTTTTGGATAAAGAGCGGCAAAAAGCATGGCTGTTTTTCCTCCCATAGAATGGCCTAACAGAACCATATCATTTATAGTGTGCTGACTGCAATAGTTTTTTAAATCTGCAGCTAACAGCTCATAATTAAATTCTGAATCGTGAAAGCTTCGTCCGTGGTTTCGTTGATCTATAAGATGCATTTGAAAGCCTAAACTCGAAAATTGCTTTGCAAGTGTTTTCCAATTATCACCCATCCCCAAAAATCCATGGAGAATTATAAATGGCTTGCCCTCTCCTATAATATTGGAATGTAAATCCATTACTTTAATTTGTTCAAATACATATTAATAACATTCTCTATCCCAAAATAAAGACTCTCGGAAATGAGGGCATGTCCAATAGAAACTTCCAACAATCCTGGAGTATTTTCTTTAAAAAACTGAATGTTCTCAAGTGATAAGTCGTGACCTGCGTTCAGTCCTAATTCCAGTTGCAAAGCGCGTTCTGCACATTCTGTATAGGGCAGCATTGCAGCTTTATTTCCAAGTGAAAATTGATGAGCAAACGCTTCGGTATACAGTTCAATCCGGTCGGCACCTGTTGCTTTGGCACCTTCAACTTGTTTGAGTGTTGGATCTAAAAATACCGATGTTCGGATGTTATTTTGTTTAAATTCCTGAATGACTTCGGTTAAAAACCCTTTATGCTTTAGGGTATCCCAACCTGCATTGGAGGTAATGGCATCTTCTGCATCAGGGACTAAGGTCACTTGTGTTGGTTTGATTTTAAGAACCATATCAATAAAGTCTGGAATGGGCTTTCCTTCAATATTATATTCGGTATATACGACTGATTTTAAATCATAAGCATCCTGATAACGTATGTGCCGTTGGTCGGGACGGGGATGAATTGTGACCCCTTGAGCTCCAAACTCTTGGACATCTTTAGCAAACTGAACGACATTGGGAGTATTGCCACCTCTAGAATTTCGTAGAGTTGCAATCTTATTGATATTTACGCTTAACTTGGTCATTAAAAAATTAAATTTGCAACAAAAATACAAAGTACTTAACGCTTAAAGTATATAATTTTTGATTAATTTGCATCTGATTAAAATGAACTCATGGCTTTAAATCAATTTATAATAAATGATCTAAATCCTGCAAGTCCTGAAACACTTGTAGAGGAATTACAGACCGTTTTTAAGCAATTAACCTATTCACATGTTCCTGTATTGAAGGAACAGGTCTATCTGGGATGTTTATCAGAAACAGATGTGTATTGTTTTGAACCCCAACAGGTCGTTTCAGAAGTACTCTATGCTATTGAAGGTTTTTTTGTACGCGATTCTTCAGTATGGCTCGATATCTTGGAGGCTTTTGCACAAAACAACAGTAACATCATGCCAGTATTGGATGCAGAAAATAATTATCTCGGCTATTACCAATTAATTGATATTATTTCATTGTTTAATAGAACACCTTTCTTTTCAGAGCCGGGTGGTATAGTTGTAATTGAAAAAGGTCATAATGATTTTTCGTTTAGCCAAATTAGTCAAATTGTAGAATCCAATAATGCCAAATTATTGGGCGCTTTTATCTCAAAAACCGAGAATGATTTGAGCCAAATTACACTTAAAATTGGAAACGTTGGTCTCAGTGCTATTTTACGAGAGTTTAGACGCTACGGATATACCATTATTTCGGGACATGAAGACGATACTTTTTTAAGAACGCTTAAAGAGCGATCGGCCTATTTAGACACCTATTTAAATCTTTAAGTGAAAAATCAATTCAAATGAAAATAGCTGTTTATGGCCCCCTTTTTAATGAGCGCTCAAAAAGCACAATTCAAACCCTTATTTCGTATTTAAGAAAACGAGAGGCAAATGTTGTTTTTGAAAAAAACTTTCATGCGTCTATTGTATCGAATTCTGATATTGATCTCAACACCAATGCGTTCGATACTTTTGAAGTTTTAGATGCTTCGTTTGATCTATTAATCAGTATGGGTGGTGATGGAACTATTTTGAGAGCCATTACGTTTGTAAAAGATTTAGAAATTCCAATTGTAGGAATTAATACCGGACGTTTAGGGTTTTTAGCGACCATTCCTATGAATACGGTTCAAGAAGCGATGGATGAAATTTTTGTAGGAAATTATCGAATTTCGAAACGCAGTTTGCTAACTATTGAAGTTGACGCAAAAAACACGTCTTTGGACTTAGACTTTGCATTGAATGAAATTGCTGTCAGTCGAAAAAATACAACCTCTATGATTTCGGTTGAAACATGGTTAGACAACGAATATCTAACATCATATTGGGCGGATGGACTCATCGTTTCAACACCCACGGGTTCAACTGGTTATTCATTAAGTTGTGGAGGACCCGTTATAATACCGGAATCAGACAGCTTGGTATTGACTCCCATCGCACCGCACAATCTTAATGCACGACCCTTAGTAATCTCAAGTGATAAGGTTATAAAATTGAAAGTCAGTGGTCGTGAAGATCAGCACCTTGTTTCATTAGATTCAAGAATAAACACCTTAGAAAACAATACCACAATAACCATTCAAAAAGCGCCTTTTTGCATCCATATGATCGAACTAAAAGAAGATGGGTTTTTAGAAACCCTTCGAAAAAAACTACTATGGGGCGCAGACCCTCGGAATTAGGCAATATATCTTTAGAAATCAAGTTTAATGGTAAGCAAGAAAACAAATTGTTTTGTTGCAGGTCGAAATTATTATATTTGCACTCTTAAAGTTAGCATGAAAACAAGTTTATACCTTATGTATTTCCTTCTGATTTCGAGTTTGGGATTTTCTCAAACCTACGAAATTGGTGGGTTTTTAGGGGGTAGTAATTTTATTGGAGATGTAGGATCGACTAAATTTGTAAATCCAAACAAACTTGCGTTTGGAGGTCTCTTTAAATGGAATAGAAGTCCAAGACATTCTTTCAGAGCGAGTTTGACATACAGCACATTGTCCGCCAACGATGCATTATCGAGTGATCCTCGACGAAAATTACGAGCCTATAGTTTTAAAATGGACGTCCTAGAAGCCTCTGTAGGTATCGAGTTTAATTTTTTGGATTTTGATTTACACGCAGCAACCCCTATGTCTACCCCTTATATTTTTACTGGAATAAGCGTGGCTAATCATCCAAATTTTTATTTCACAAGTCTTGATTTAGTTTCTGAAAAAACAAGAAGTAACGCCTTTGGGATTCCGATTACTCTTGGCTTCAAGACAACTTTGACACGATTTATTATCCTCGCTTTTGAAGTTGGAGCACGGTATACATTTTCGGATGAGATGGATGGAAGCGAGCCTGATGCAGAGGAATTAAAAAAAATTGTGCGTTTTGGAAATTTTAACAACAACGATTGGTACGTATTTAGCGGTTTTACCTTAACTTACACATTTGGCAGAAAGCCATGTTATTGTAATTTTTAATATGAGTCTAAAATCTAATATACACCCTAAAAATCTCCCTAAGCACATTGCTATTATTATGGATGGAAATGGACGTTGGGCAAAAGAAAAAGGCCAGCTTAGAATCTTTGGACATGAAAATGGAGCAAAGTCAGTTAGAACTACCGTTGAGAGCTGTGCCGAACTTGGTATAAAGAATTTAACCCTGTATGCTTTCTCTACAGAAAACTGGAACCGACCAAAATTAGAAGTAAAAACCTTGATGCAGCTTTTGATTTCTTCTTTGAAAAAAGAAATGAGTACGATGCAAAAAAACAGCATTCGATTAAATGCGATAGGGAATCTTGAACATCTTCCAACACGTGTTCGTAAGGAATTACTACATGTAATCGATGAAACTAAGAACAATACTCAGATGACTTTAACTCTTGCATTAAGCTATGGTTCTAGAGCTGAACTCGTAAATGCAACCAAACAGATTTGTGAGAAAGTTAAAAATAATATAATTTCAGTAGAAAATATTGATGAACCGCTAATTAATCAGCATCTTTACACCCAAAATTTGCCAGATGTAGATTTATTAATTCGTACAAGTGGTGAAAAACGTATCAGTAATTTCCTGTTGTGGCAAATTGCCTATGCAGAGTTATATTTTATTGATGTATATTGGCCAGATTTTACAAATGAAAATTTGTATGAAGCTATAATAAATTATCAAAAAAGAGAAAGACGATTTGGAAAAACAAGTGAACAGCTTCATTAATAAAGCTTTTAGATACATAAATACAACTCTTTGCTTTTGCTTATTTTTAAGCAGTTTTGTATTATTTTCTCAAGAAAAAAAAACAAAAACATCAACATATACCATTGCTGACATCGCTGTCAGTGGAGACACCTCTTATGGTTCTGAAACCATAATTACCTACTCTGGCTTGAAAAAAGGAGAGGCTGTAATTATACCAGGAGGCGTCAAAATAAGTGCTGCCATAAAAAAGTTATGGGATTCCAACTTATTTAGTAGCATAGACGTATTTGTTACAAAAACCGAAGGAAGTTCTGTTTACTTAGAAGTTGCTTTAAATGATTTGCCAGAACTGAAAGAGGTCAAAGTTGTAGGCGTCAAAAAAGGTAAAATTAAAGAGATTATTAATGAAAATAATCTTACTCCCGGAGTTAAGGTTACTGAAAACCTCATTACCACTACCAAAAATTATCTTGAAAATAAGTATCGAAAACTTGGGTTTTTAAATGCCAAAACAACCGTCTCAACGTCCAAAGTTGTAGATTCGGTTAAAAAGTCTCGAGTAGACATGCTTATACGAATTGACAGAGGTCAAAAAATAAAAGTTAAAAATATTGCCTTTGATGGTACTGGGAAACTCAGTACTAAAAAACTTCGTAAAGCAATGAAAAACACCAAGCAAAAAAATGTATTTCGAGTATTGAAGCGATCTAAATATATTGAAGCGGATTACAAGAAAGATTTACAAAGCGTAGTCGATAAGTACAAAGAAAAAGGATACAGAGATGCCCGAATTTTATCGGATACACTTACTGTTAATAATGATAATACTATCACTTTAAAAATAAACGTAGAGGAAGGCGAAAAATATTATTACGGATCTATTAATTTCTTAGGCAATACGATTTATTCTGATGAACAACTGAACCAAGTTTTAAAAATTAAA
>JAURPF010000055.1 GCA_030835325.1 Flavobacteriaceae bacterium
AGCTTTTTGTTCTGTTTCTATGAGTGTTTTAAATGCTTCCAAACCAATGGATTTGAGAAGAAATTTCATGCGGGCTTTTGAACGGCTTTTACGTTCGCCATGACGGTCAAAAACTCGTAGAACCCCTTCCATTAATGGAATGATTTTATCGGATGGCAAAAAGTTATAAAGGGTATCGGCATGACGTGGCTGAGATCCCAATCCGCCACCAATCATCACTTTAAACCCTCTCACGTTATTTTCGATTTTTGCAATAAAGCCCAAATCATGAATATAAGACAAGCCCGTGTCCGAATCGGAGGAAGAAAAAGAGACTTTGAATTTTCGACCCATTTCTTGACAAATAGGATTTCTCAAAAAGAATTTAAAAAGTGCATCGGCATAAGGCGATACATCAAAAGGTTCATCGACATCAAACCCTGCAGTTTCGGAAGCCGTAACATTTCTAACGGTATTTCCACAGGCTTCTCTTAAGGTGACCTCATCGCGTTCTAATTCTGCCCACAGTTCAGGGGTGCGGTTCAAATCGACATAATGTATTTGGGTGTCTTGACGGGTCGTAATGTGAAGGCGGCCTCGAGAATATTCGTCGGAGACTTCTGAAATTCGACGCAATTGATGACTCGATAGTTTCCCATACGGAATTTTTATGCGAATCATTTGAACTCCTTGTTGCCGTTGTCCATATACGCCTCTCGCAAGACGAAGGCTTCTGAATTTTTCTTCATCAATTTTTCCCTCTTTAAATAACTCAATTTTTTGAGCTAATTCAATGATGTCTTTTTCGACAATTGGGTTTTCAATTTCAGTTCTAAAACTTTGCATTTTTTTGCTTATTGGATGAATCCTGCGCCAGCAGTGGTATTCGTTTGGGGATCAATGATGATAAAAGATCCATTGGTTCTATGGTTTTTAAAAGCATCGTAGAAAATAGGCTTGTTGAGTTTAAAAGAGACGAGTGCGATATCGTTTAAATCCAACTGCTCAACGTTTTCTGTAATTCCTGAAAAATCTGTTTTAATGGTATGGTGAATACGATCTACTTTTGCCAACACTTTATTGACTCCGTGTTGAATCACATATTTGTTGCCTACATTTAAAGGTTCCTGATCCATCCAAGCTATTTTTGCAGTTATTTGTTTGTCAATTACTGGAGGGTTATCGGGTTTTGTAATCATATCACCTCTACTGATGTTTATATCGTCTTCTAAAGTTATTGTAACAGAGGATCTTCTTGAAGCAGTTTGCACTTCTTGATCGTAAAAGTAGATGGATTTGATTTTGGTTTTAATTTTAGATGGCAGTGCCAAAACTGTATCGCCAATACTGAGTTCTCCGCCATATACTTTTCCTGCATAGCCTCTAAAGTCATGAAATTCTTCTGTTTTTGGACGGATGACAGACTGTACTGGAAACCTTGGCGTTCCTACATTATAAATGTCTTTAAAGTCCAGGACTTCTAAATGTTCCAAAAGCGTTTCGCCTTTGTACCAATTCATCATTTCAGAGTTGTGAACGATATTATCGCCTTTTAATGCACTCACTGGAATGAACGTAATGCGTTGATCTTGATAATCGCGTTCTTTTAGTAATTGCTCAAAATCTGATTTTATCGTGTTGTACGTATCTTCAGAAAAATTCACTAAATCCATTTTATTAATTGCGACAATAATTTCCTTTACACGTAATAAATTATTGATGAAAAAGTGGCGTTTGGTTTGCTCAATCACTCCTTTTCTGGCGTCTATAAGAATAATGGCTGCTTGAGATGTGGATGCACCCGTTATCATGTTTCTTGTGTATTCTATATGCCCTGGGGTATCCGCTATAATATAACTTTTATTAGTAGTTGAGAAATAGATATGAGCCACATCGATTGTTATTCCTTGTTCTCTTTCGGCCACGAGACCGTCAGTGGCAAGGGAAAAATCCAAGTAGTCATATCCTTTTTGCTTACTTGTTTTTTCGATGGCTTCAATTTTATCACTGGTCAGCGATTTTGTGTCATAAAGCAATCTTCCTATAAGCGTACTTTTACCGTCATCGACACTTCCTGCTGTTGCTATTTTTAGAACTTCCATATATTATTTATAAACTCTTAATGGATATAATTTTTTGATTACTTATTTTTCGTATGCGGTTAAAAATAACCTTGTTGTTTTCGTTTTTCCATGGCTGCTTCAGATCGTTTGTCATCAATTCTGGCTCCCCGTTCAGAAATACTAGAGTCTCTGATTTCTTGAACTACCGATGAAATATCGCTTGCAGAGGAGAGCACAGCCGCAGTACAACTCATGTCTCCCACGGTTCTGAATCGGATGAGGCGTTCTTCAACAACTTCATCTTCATCTCTAAAAACAATAGCATCGTCATTGGTCCAAATCATACCGTCTCTGATAAAAGTTTTCCGAAGGTGTGCAAAATAGATGGATGGAATTTCGATTTTTTCGCGTTCAATGTAAGACCAAACATCCAGTTCTGTCCAATTTGAAATTGGAAAGACTCGCACATTTTGCCCCAATTCAATTTGCCCGTTTAGCATATCAAACAGTTCTGGGCGTTGATTTTTTTCATCCCATTGTCCAAAATCATCACGAATAGAAAACACTCGTTCTTTTGCTCTGGCTTTTTCTTCATCACGTCTGGCACCTCCAATACACGCATCAAATTTAAATTCTTCAATAGCATCTAGCAAAGTGGTGGTTTGCAAAACATTCCGACTGGAATAGCGTCCCGATTCTTCTTTTACTTTGCCTTGATCAATGGCATCTTGTACATTTCTTACAATCAATTCCAATCCTAATTCTTTAGTTAATCGATCTCTGAATTCAATGGTTTCTGGAAAGTTATGACCTGTATCAATATGAAGTAATGGAAAGGGAATTTTAGACGGATAAAATGCTTTTTGAGCTAATCTTACTAAGGTGATGGAATCTTTTCCTCCCGAAAATAATAATACAGGATTTTCAAACTGTGCAACCACTTCCCTAAAGATATAGATGGCTTCATTTTCGAGCGGGTTAATATGGGATGTATCTTTCATTTTATTGTTTCTAATTGTGTAAACCACATTCTCTAGTGTCTAATTGTTTGGTTGGATCAAAGTAATTAAACTCATTTGGCAAGTCGTGATTTTTTAGGTATTGATCTAATTCTTTATCTGAAAAATGATAAAATGGACTGACTTTTAATATGCCATCAGCACTGCGAGATACGACTCCTATACTGTTCCTAAAAGCTGTTTGTCCTTTTCTAAGGTTGGTGAACCAAACATCGGGTTGGTGTGCTGCCATCGCTCGTTTGAAAGGTTCTAGTTTTACTTGTTCCGTAAACAACTGGTGCTTTGGATCTTCTACTTGTGGAATTCCCAACACCACATCGCGATGTGCTGCGGTTTGTTTTGGAATGTATACCTGAATGTTTAGGGTTAATGCATCTGTTAATTCTTCGGCATGCCTATAGGTACTAGGTGTATTGTAGCCCGTGTCGCACCAGATGACTTTTATTGAGGGGCTTAGCTGAGTAACCAGGTGTAAAATCGCTGACTCATAGGGTCTGAAATTTGTGGTTACTACAGGTGATTGCGCATTCTTGAGCGCCCATTCTACAATCTCAGTAGGTGTTTTGGTCGCGAGTTCTATATTTATTTTTTCTATATCCATAATCTGTTATTAACGTCCCCATTTTATTTTAGCCCAAGCTCTTTCGTGAAAGAAATAAAGCAGCATTTTGGTGACTAATTCTATAAATCCAATGGAGAATGCCAGGCTTAATGCCCCTGTAATTACCCAAGAAATTAGGATGGTATCTAGCGTCCCTATGATTCTCCAACTAATGGTTTTTAGAAGGCTTCTTTTTACATTATCTGCAGTTGCTTGAGGTTGATTTTTTGGAACTGATTTGGGTCTAATAATTTTATTTAAAATCACTTTGTACTGTTTTATCTATTTACTAATCAGTGGCACTGATTAACTCAATGCTTGATTTAAATCGTTTATAATATCCTTGTGATGTTCCAGTCCTACAGAAACTCTAATGAGTCCGTTTGTAATACTTGCTTTCAATCGATCCTCTTCAGACAATTTACTGTGTGTTGTTGAGGAAGGATGAGTTACAATTGTTCTAGAATCTCCTAAGTTAGCAGAGAGCGAACAAAGTTTGATTTTATTCAAAAAAGTTTGTCCTGCTTTTATGCCCCCTTTGATTTCAAAGGAAACAACATTGCCTCCTTTGCGCATTTGTTTTTTGGCAATTTCATACTGTGGATGCGATTTTAAAAATGGATATTTTACGACACTCACTTTGGGGTGATTTTCTAAAAATTTAGCCACTTTTAATGCATTCTTACAATGGCGATCGACACGGACTCCTAACGTTTCTAAGCTCTTAGAGAGCACCCACGCATTAAAAGGAGATAGTGCCGGCCCTGTGTTTCGAGAAAACAAATAAATTTGATGCATCAATTCGGCATTTCCTACGGTAACACCTCCTAAAACTCTTCCTTGACCGTCCATTAATTTAGTGGCGGAATGGATGACCAGGTCTGCACCAAATTTAATAGGGGTTTGAAGATATGGAGTTGCAAAACAGTTATCGATTATCAGTATTAAATTGTGTTTTTTGGCGATTTTCCCTAAGACTTCCAAATCCAAAATATCAACCGCTGGATTTGTGGGGCTTTCGGCATAAATAACTTTCGTATTGGGTTGAATCAGGCTTTCGAGAGTCTCTAACTGATCTACTTTAAAATAGGAAGTTTCAATATTCCATTTTGGAAAAAATTTGGTAAACAACGCATGTGTAGAACCAAAAACAGATTGGCAGGACACAATGTGATCGCCTGAGTTTAATAAGGCTGCAAAGGTTGAAAACACAGCTGCCATTCCTGAAGCAAATGCAAATCCTGCTTTGGCACCTTCCATTTTCACGACTTTATCAATAAACTCTGTGGTGTTTGGATTTGAAAATCGACTATACAGGTTTTGATCATTTTCTTCATTAAAGGATGCGCGCATGTGTTCTGCGTCTTCAAAAACAAAACTGGATGTTAAAAACAAAGGAGACGAATGTTCACTATAGGACGTACGATTGACCTGTTGGCGTATGGCATTAGTTTCAAATTTTTTGGGACTCATATGGAATTGTTATAAATTATGGTTTGATTAAGCAATTCTCAAAACACTTCTTGTGGTTTAAAAATAGTTTCTAATATGGCTTCAAGTTGATCGTATTCAATTAAAAAGGCATCATGACCATGGATTGATTGAATTTCTGATATAGAGACCGTGTCTTTATGGGACTTTAAATCTACATAGGTATCCCAATTTTCTTTGGCTTTAAAAAACAAATCAGAGTCGATCGTCACAACATGAATGTTAGATTTTATTTTTGAAGCTACTTCAATAAAATCGTTACTTCCTTGGGTAATATCAATTGTTTTTAGCACTTGATTCATCATCTTATAAGCAGCCAACTGAAATCGATTGTTGAGTACATTTCCGTGGTAATTTAACCAGCTTTCAACTGCGTATACATTTTCTTCTTTTTGTAAGATGCGATCAAATTTTGCCTTAAAAGATTCTGGTGTTCGGTATAGTGACATGGCGTGCATGCGTGCATCAACCAAAGGCTGTGAAGAATTATTTAATATTTGTTCTTGTATGTAGCAATTTGCGATGAGCCAATCGGTAGATTTCCAATCAGATGCAACAGGAATAAGATGTTTTATTAATGTTGGTTTGAGCGCTGCGAGTTCCCACGCCAATCCGCCTCCTACAGAACCTCCTATGACTGCAAAAAGTTGAGTGATTTTTAGATGGTCTAGAGCATTCGCAAAAATTTCAGCGATATCGCGTGCAGTAAAATCTTTATAATTTTCTATCAGATTGCTCTGAACTTGATCGTATCCATTGCCTGGAATATTAAAGGCTAAAACTGTAAACACATTGGTGTCTATAACTTTATTTGTACCCACAATTGGATTCCACCATCCGCCTTCTCCCGTAACATTGGAATTGCCCGTAAGTGCGTGATTAATCATCACAATAGGCGCCTCATGTAAGGGCTTTCCAAATAGCTGGTAAGACAGCACTATTTCAGATGTCTTACCAGATTTGGTAGTATAATTAAGGCTTATCTTTTGAAGAACACTCATTGGGGTCTCTTAAGTAATTATGCTAAAACAGTTTTAACCGCTTTAAAGGCCTCTGTTAAGTCTGATTTTAAATCCTCGATATTTTCTAGACCAACGGATAAACGAATCAAATCTTTTGTCACCCCTGTTGCTTCTTGTGCAGCATCGTTCAATTGTTGATGCGTGGTACTTGCAGGATGAATAATTAGTGATTTTGTATCGCCTATGTTTGCCAATAATGAGAATAAATTGGTAGTATCTGCAATGGTTTTAGCAGCTTCAAAACCTCCTTTGACACCAAAAGTTACAATACCACTTTGACCGTTTGGTAAATATTTATCCGCTAGAGCCTTGTAAGGGCTTGACTCCAGTCCTGGGTAATTTACCCACTCTACGTCTTCTTGTTTTTGTAACCATTGCGCAAGTTCTAATGCGTTTTGACTGTGCTTTTTAATTCTGATTTCTAACGTTTCTAAGCCTTGTATAATTTGAAATGCATTAAATGGACTTAAAGCAGCTCCGTAATCTCTTAATCCTTCAATTCTTACTTTAGCAATAAAGGATGCTGCACCAATTACATCGTTATATATAAGACCATGATACCCTGGAGATGGCTCTGTAAATTCTGGAAATTTTCCACTTCCCCAATCAAAGGTTCCAGCATCGATAATCGCACCCCCCAAAGCTGTACCATTTCCATTGATATACTTAGTCAAAGATTGAATTACAATATTTGCACCATAAGCAATTGGATTTAATAGATAAGGAGTGGCTACTGTATTGTCTACAATTAAAGGGATTTTGTATGCTTTTGCTTCTTTTGAAATTGCTTCGATATCAAGGACATCCAATTTTGGATTTCCAAGAGATTCTATAAAAAAGGCTCTTGTGTTTTCTTGTGCAGCCGTTTTAAAATTTTCTGGATTTGAAGGATCGACAAAAGTGGTTGTAATCCCATGTCTTGGTAGCGTGACGCTTAACAGGTTATAAGTTCCTCCGTATAAACTGCTGGATGCTACAATGTGGTCGCCAGCTTTGAGCAAGGTTAAAAGACTGGTTGCAATGGCTGCGGTTCCAGAAGCGGTTACCACTGCTGCTATACCGCCTTCTAAGGCTGCCAAACGCTGTTCTAAAACATCGTTTGTTGGATTATTTATACGTGTATAAATATTTCCTGGCTCCGCAAGTGCAAATAAATTTGCTGCGTGGTCTGAATTGTTAAATACATAGGCTGTAGATTGATAAATAGGAACGGCTCTTGTTCCTCCATTTTCTGACACATTGTGTCCGGCGTGCAACGCTTGGGTTGCGAATTTTTGTGTACTCATTTTTCTAGTTGTTTTGAGTTAATAAATTAATTAAACCAAAAGTCAAATGCACTTTGTAAAAGTGTACTTAATAGAAAAATGTTATAAAGAAATCATAATTACAGAACTGTAATTAAGTTTAGTTATCTATCTGATTTTCGATAAATGAATCAAAAAATCAAGTAGAATTTAGCACCTACTTTATATATAAAGGGTTGCTAAGGCTTCAGCGGGTCTAATCCCTCCACCTTTCTTGATAACATCTCAGTAAGCTATTGAACTTTGTTGCTGCAAATATTCAATAATAAAATTATAATAACCAAATTATTTTCGGTTAAAATTAATTTTATTTATTTAAAGTTAAAAATTTTCGTCTAATAACGGATTCTACCGATTTATTTTCTATTCTGCTCTCTAGCCATGATAAAATATCTAAGTACAAGAAGGCACGTCTTTCGTAAGGATCGTCTTCTAACGCTTTAAGTTTGGCATGTAGCTCTTTAAATGCAGCTTTAATTTCTTGCGGATAGATGTCTCCTAATTGTTTTAAAAACTTAATCATTTCCTTTTGCACTAAATACATATCTTCCATTTTGATCAAAAACTTGTAGGTACTTTTAATCAAGGACTCCAAATTGTAATCCAAACCAGCTTCGTAATGTGCAACCAAATTTAAAATTCGTGAGAAACACAAAAAGTCTTCACGCATTTGAAGAGATTTATTACTGATAATTTTATCTAAAAAATCAATACATTTTTGATGCTCACCAATGCCAAAGTATAAACTTGCAATTTTATAATAAAAGACCATCACATGGTGTTCATCTATACGTGTTTTGTGTTTATCAATTCCCTCTAAGATTTCAGGGATTAATGGCAGACCCTCTTTAAAAGTGCCCTCCATAAAATGGGCATTAAATTTATTGGCCCCCACATACAAAAACGTAAGACTCTGAACATTATCATCTTTAGGAAACTCCTCTTTATTTGAAATCTCTATGAGTCTTGTAAGTGTTTTTTTAAACTTTTCATGGTTTTTTATAAAAAATAAAGCTTCTAATAAATTTTGATATCCATTCAGAAAAAAAACAGGGTTTAACTGAATCATTCCCGGGTGTTCATGGAAAAGATTTACCCATTTTTTAGAGTATTTATAACACCCTAAAAAATCTTGAATTAGAAAACTATACCATAAATAGGACTTGTAGAGCCATAATTTTTCTCTGAAACCAAGTTCAGAAATTTTATATTCTGGCAACCGATCGTTAAAATATTTTGTAATTTTTTCTTTATCTGAAGCTTGTTTTACAAAACCCGTTTTCAAAAACTCACCATACAATTGAAGTGATAAATTCGAAAGTTGACTTGCTAATAAGTTTTGCTGACTTAGTTCTTCAGCCTGAATCGTTAAGGCATCAGCTCTGTTGCTAATACTTCGTGTGATGTACTGACCCTCAATGACTTTTTCCAACTCAATAATCTCATAGGCTATATTTTTTTCTTCATTTACAAGCGCTAAAGATTTGGCTTTGTCCAATATTTTTAAGCTTTGCGTGTAAAGGCCTTTATGATATAAAATGGTTGCAAAATCTAATTGTTCTCGAATCTGAATTCTAATATTTTGATGAGATGGATTTAACCGCAAACTAATCAATATCTGCTTATACAAATGAGCTTTAAGGTTTGACAATTGTTCTTTTTTAACAAACCCGTGCTTCAAAATCGACGCTTCATCATATATCTTTAGTTTTTGTAAAACCGTAAAGAGCAATAAAAATTTGGAATCTTCATTGACACCAATCCGACCCACATAAAGTTTAAATTGTCTTTTTTCAGATTTGGACAACGACTTTATCAGCACAAATAAATTATCTTTTTGCTCTTTAGTCATAGTATAAATATTGACATATAATGCTGTATATTAGCTGCTTAATTAACACAAGGCAGAGTTATACATCGTAATAAATTGTGATAAACGCCTCATTTGAAAGAACCAAAATATAAATTCGTATTACAATACAAAAATATATTCTTAAGAAATGTCTAACACACAAATCCAAATCTTTGATACAACACTTCGAGACGGCGAGCAAGTTCCTGGTTGTAAGCTCAATACAGCCCAAAAAATAATTATTGCCAAACAGCTTGATTTATTAGGTGTTGATATTATTGAAGCAGGATTTCCTGTATCAAGCCCTGGAGACTTTAAATCCGTCGAGGAAATTTCAAAAATCGTTACAAATGCCTCTGTTTGTGGATTAACAAGGTCGGTGGAAAACGATATTAAAGTTGCTGCTGAGGCTCTTAAATATGCAAGAAAACCTAGAATACATACAGGGATTGGAACATCCGACTCTCATATTATTCATAAATTTAAATCCAACAAAGATGCCATTATTGAGCGAGCGGTAAGAGCCGTTTCATATGCGAAATCTTTTGTAGAAGACGTTGAGTTTTATGCAGAAGATGCTGGTCGGACGGACAATGAATATTTGGCAAAGGTATGTGAAGCTGTCATCAAAGCGGGTGCCACAGTATTGAATATCCCCGATACTACAGGCTACTGTTTACCACAAGAATACGGAGCTAAAATCAAATACCTAAAAGAAAATGTAAAAGGAATTGATAAAGCCATCATCTCTTGCCATTGTCACAACGATTTAGGACTCGCTACTGCAAATTCTATTGAAGGAATCGTGAATGGTGCCAGACAAATAGAATGCACTATAAACGGAATTGGTGAGCGTGCTGGAAATACCGCTTTGGAAGAAGTGGTCATGATTTTAAAACAGCATCCCTATTTGAATTTAGACACAAACATCAACACGACTATGTTATATGGCATCAGTCAATTAGTCTCTGATAGTATGGGAATTTATACCCAACCAAACAAAGCTATTGTAGGGGCCAATGCTTTTGCACACAGTTCAGGAATTCATCAAGATGGAGTGATTAAAAATCGTGAGACCTATGAAATTATTGATCCTAAAGATGTTGGAGTTACAGAGTCTGCCATTGTGCTAACAGCCAGAAGCGGTCGTGCAGCTTTAGCATACAGAGCTAAAAATATTGGAGTAGAACTTACAAAACTTGAACTCGATATTGTCTATGCAGAATTCTTAAAGTTTGCAGACACCAAAAAAGAAGTTTTAGATACCGATATTCATCAAATTATAGAAACTAGTAAGATTTATAAATAAATCGAATCCTTTTCGTTATGAAAAAAACCTTATTTGATAAAGTTTGGGACGCCCATGTCATTGATTCAATTCAAGACGGACCTCAAGTTTTATACATTGACAAACACTTAATACACGAAGTAACCAGTCCACAAGCATTTAACGAATTGGCTGACAGAAACATTCCCGTGTTTCGACCCAACCAGATTGTTGCCACAGCCGATCACAACACTCCAACCCTAGACCAACACTTGCCTGTAAGAGACGAATTATCGAGAAAACAACTTGCTCAACTCTCTGAAAACTGCAAAAAGAACAATATTACGCTGTATGAATTAGGACATAAATACAATGGGATAGTTCATGTCATGGCACCAGAATTAGGCATCACCCAACCAGGGATGACCATGGTTTGTGGCGACAGTCACACCTCTACACATGGGGCGTTTGGAACCATCGCTTTTGGAATTGGAACAAGTCAGGTAGCTCAAGTATTTGCAAGTCAATGTCTGTTGTTAACAAAGCCAAAAAGCTTACGTGTAACCGTCAATGGAACACTCAAAAATGGAGTGCTTCCAAAAGATGTCATCCTCTATATCATTTCTAAATTGGGAACCAATTCAGGAACCGGTTATTTTTGCGAATACGCTGGAGATGTCTTTGAAAACATGAGCATGGAAGGGCGAATGACTGTCTGTAACATGAGTATTGAAATGGGAGCCAGAGGCGGAATGATTGCCCCAGACACTACTACTTTTGACTATGTGAAAGACCGTGAATTTGCCCCTAAAGGTGACGAATTTGATGCTAAAGTAGCCTACTGGAAAACACTTCCAACAGATCAAGGTGCGGTTTTTGACAAAGAATATTATTTTGATGCTGAGGACATTGAGCCCATGGTCACTTACGGGACAAACCCAGGAATGGGAATCAAAATTTCGGAAACAATCCCTGTTGATAACGATCCCTCTTTTAAGAAATCATTAGACTATATGAATTTTGAAGCTGGGAAATCCTTGATTGACACCCCCATAAATTTTGTATTTATTGGAAGTTGTACAAACTCAAGAATTGAAGACTTTAGAGTGGCAGCCGAATATGTTAAAGGAAAACGAAAAGCAGACAACGTAACAGCGTGGTTGGTTCCTGGTAGTAAACAAGTCGAATCTCAAATTATTAAGGAAGGATTAAAAGACATTTTCAATGCTGCTGGATTTGAGTTAAGACAACCCGGGTGTTCCGCTTGTTTGGCAATGAATGACGATAAGATTCCACAAAATGAATATTGCGTTTCTACTTCAAACCGAAACTTTGAAGGCCGTCAAGGCCCAGGTTCAAGAACCATTTTAGCAAGTCCTTTGGTGGCTGCTGCAACAGCTATTGAAGGAAAAATTATTGACATCACAAAACAATTAAATTAATGGAAAAATTCACCACACACACCACTCAAGCAGTTCCATTAAACATTGCAAATATAGATACCGATCAAATCATACCAGCACGGTTTTTAAAAGCGACTGACAAAAAAGGATTTGGAGACAATGTTTTTAGAGATTGGCGTTTTGATAAATCGGGAAATCTAAATACAGAGTTTACCCTTAACAACCCTATTTATTCTGGAAGTATTTTAATTGCAGGTGATAATTTTGGCTGTGGATCAAGTCGTGAACATGCCGCTTGGGCGCTTGTTGGATATGGATTTAAAGTCATTGTTTCTAGTTTTTTTGCAGACATTTTTAAAGGAAATGCCTTAAACAATGGATTGCTTCCTGTTCAGGTTTCTGAATCGTTTTTAAGTGCACTATTTGCCGCTATTGAAGCCGATGCAAACACCCTATTTGAAGTCAATTTAGAAACACAAACCATCAGCATTAAAGGAACGGATCTCAAAGAATCTTTTGAGATTGATCCTTACAAAAAAACATGTATGATTAATGGCTACGATGACATTGATTATTTATTAAGTAAAAAAGAACTTATCGAAGCATTTGAGCTTCAAAAAATAGATTGATATGAACCTAAAAATCGCTGTATTATCAGGAGATGGCATTGGACCCGAAGTAACGGAACAGGCTGTAAAAGTATTAGAAGCAATTGCGGTCAATTTTGATCACAATTTTAAATTTACCCCTGCACCCGTAGGTGCAACCGCTATTGATCAAGTTGGAGACCCACTTCCAGAAAGCACACTCGACATTTGTAAAGCTAACGACACTATTTTATTCGGAGCCATTGGCCACCCAAAGTACGACAACGACCCCTCGGCAAAAGTACGTCCAGAGCAAGGGCTTCTAAAGCTTCGTAAAGAACTGGGATTGTATGCAAACGTTAGACCCGTTAAAGCCTACGACACCTTATTAAACAAATCGCCTTTAAAGAAAGATCGGATTCAAGGAACTGATATCAGTATTTACCGAGAATTAACAGGGGGTATATATTTTGGCGAAAAGAAACTCAGTGCCGATGGTAATACCGCTTCGGATTTGTGTGAGTACTCACGCCACGAAATTGAGCGCATTGCACGCTTGGCTTTTGTTGCTGCAAAATCAAGACGCCAAAAAGTGACCTTAATTGACAAGGCAAACGTCTTAGAAACTTCGCGTCTATGGCGAAAAGTAGTGGGTGAAATTGCGAAAGACTACCCAGAAATTGAGCTCGATTTCTTATTTGTTGACAATGCAGCCATGCAAATGATTTTAAACCCCAACCAGTTTGATGTGATTCTGACCGAAAACTTGTTTGGAGACGTCATTAGCGATGAAGCAAGTGTTATTGGCGGTTCTATAGGTTTGTTGGCATCTGCATCTGTTGGTGACAAACATTCGATGTTTGAACCCATTCATGGCTCTTACCCACAAGCCGAGGGTAAAGGAATAGCAAATCCAATTGCATCGATTTTATCTGCAGCAATGTTACTGGATCATTTTGAGCTTTTCAAAGAAGCTGAATTGATACGAACAGCCGTTGAAAAATCGTTGCAACTCAACATTACAACACCCGATTTGAATACAAAATTTGATAATATCACAACCTCTAAAGTTGGTGATTTTATTGAAGACTATATTAACAATCCAGACGATTCCAATCTGAATTTTACAAATATGCATTTGGGACAGTCCACGATTATCTAAGTTAATTTCTCAAAAAACTCCAAAAAAAAAGCCCCGCTTAGCGGGGCTTTTTTTACAGTTTAATGGTTTTGCCATTTTCGTTTTTAAAACGAAACTCCAGATATGTGTAAGCATCTCTTGGCATTACTTTAACCCATTTTTTATGTTCAAAATACCATTTTGTACGTATCGATGGGAAGCCTCTTGTAATAAAGGCTGCTATAAAAGGGTGTGTGTTTAAAGTCACTTTTTTATAGCCTTTTTTGATAATTTGGTCCAGCTGATGATTAATTTTATCAATCAGAACAATTGGAGCTTCCACTTCTGTACCATTTAAACCATTAGGATTTGCTTCTTTGGTTTTAATGTTCATTTCTGGTCGAACACGTTGTCTTGTGATTTGAATTAACCCAAACTTGCTTGGAGGTAATATTTTGTGTTTGGCTCTATCGTCTTTCATTTCATTTCTGAGATGATCAAAGAGTTTTTTGCGATTCTCTGCTCTGTTCATATCAATAAAATCCACCACAATAATACCACCCATATCACGCAATCTAAATTGGCGTGCGAGTTCGGTTGCAGCGAGAATATTGACTTCTAAAGCTGTTGCTTCTTGATTTCTTTCTTTACTTGAACGATTTCCGCTATTGACATCTACCACATGCAAGGCTTCTGTGTGCTCTATAATTAAATAGGCTCCACGTGCCATTGACACGGTTTTTCCAAATGATGTTTTAATTTGTCTTTCGATCCCAAATTTTTCAAAAATGGGTGTTTTTGGATTGTGGTATTTCACAATCGCCTCTTTGTGAGGCGCAATTTCATGAACATAATCTTTGATTTGATTATAAAGCAAATCGTCATCCACCGTAATACCTGTAAAGGTATCATTGAAAATATCTCTAAGAATAGAGGACGCTTTATTAATTTCGCCGAGTACTTTACTTGGCGTATGGGCGCGTGGAATTGCTTTACAAATAGATTCCCATTTTTTATATAAGTCTTGAAGGTCTTTATCGAGTTCGGCCACTTTTTTATCTGTAGCAACGGTTCTGATAATGACTCCAAATCCTTTGGGCGTAATGCTTCTTACTAAGCGCTTTAGACGTTCTTTTTCGGATCTGCTTTCAATTTTTTGAGAAATAGAGATACGGTCTGAGAAAGGAACGAGTACCAAGTAGCGGCCAGCAAGTGAAATTTCGGAACTGATTCTAGGTCCCTTTGTGGAAATTGGTTCTTTTACAATTTGAACCAAAATAGATTGGTTTGATTTTATAACAGAATCAATACTACCATCTTTTTTAATGTCTTCTTCAAAAGTAACGTTTTTTAAAGAGTAATCTTTTAGTTTACCTGTGCTTACACGTTTCATGAATTTCATAAGTGTTGGAAGCTTAGGCCCTAAATCATGGTAATGCAAAAATGCATCTTTATGATACCCTACATTAACAAATGCAGCGTTGAGACCCGGAACAGACTTTCTTACTTTGGCTAAAAACACATCGCCAACAGAAAATTTGCTGTTATCTTCGTCATTTTGAAATTCAATTAGTTTTCCATCTTTTAATAAGGCAAAATCAACATTGTCTGAATTGGATCGAATTATTAATTCTTTATTCATGTGTGTTAATTTTAATCTATACACGAATGTACAGATGGATTATAAAATTTTTTTCTTGATTCACTCTCGCATATAACTGCAAAAGTATAATCCATTAGGTGTTTTAAACAATAATAAGGCTGTTTAAACACCAAGGTTTGACAGGATTTAATCCAGTAAATTCATGAATTCAGCAAGGTGTGACTGAATTTAGGCATGAATTTGATATCAAAGAACGTTCTGATAATAAATTGAAAAAGTAGCTGTGCTACTTTTTCAATTTATTTCTTCTTGTGACGGTTAGCACGACGTCTTTTTTTACGCTTGTGCGTTGCTACCTTATGTCTTTTACGTTTTTTACCACTTGGCATAAATGTGATTTTTTAAATTAGTTTATAAATAATTTAGCTTACTTTAACCTTCGATTTAACCCCTTGAACAAACACTTTCGAAGGTTTAAAAGCTGGTATGTTGTGTGCCGGAATTTTGATGGAGGTATTCTTAGAAATATTTCTTCCAATTTTTTCAGCTCTAGTTTTGATGATGAAACTACCAAATCCTCTTAAATAAACATTTTCTCCGGTCTCTAGCGATCCTTTAACTTCGCTCATAAAAGATTCAACAGTTGCTAATACATCTCCTTTTTCAATCCCTAAATCGTTGGAAATTTTGGCTACAATTTCAGCTTTAGTCATTTTATTTCTTGTTTAAAATTATTGTTTTTTTAATAGGCTTGCAAATATATGTATTTTATATTCAATATTTCAAACCTAAAGAATTAAAATTAAATATATTAAAAAGATTATTTTTGTGGCTCAACCAATTTTAAAATGAATTTTACCTCAACTTTAACAAGCTGGTATTCAGCAAATAAAAGAAACTTACCTTGGCGTACTTCCAAGATTCCTTACAATATCTGGTTGTCAGAGGTGATTTTACAGCAAACACAAATTAAACAAGGTCAACCTTATTATGAAGCTTTTTTGACAAATTACCCGTCTGTACAAGCACTTGCTCAGGCTTCGGAAACAGAAATTTTAAATTTGTGGCAAGGACTTGGCTATTATTCTCGTGCTCGAAATTTACATTTTACTGCAAAATATATATCAGAAACTTTGAATGGAGAATTTCCAAAAAATTACAAATCGCTACTTCATCTCAAAGGGGTTGGCGATTATACGGCCAGCGCAATTGCTTCTATTTGTTATGAAGAACCTGTTGCTGTTGTCGATGGAAATGTTTATCGTGTTCTGGCTCGGTATTTTGGAATTGATACACCTATTAATAGCACAGAAGGAATTAAACAGTTTAAAGCTTTAGCTAAATCGTTATTACCCGTTTCTAATTTTGGAGATTACAACCAAGCTATTATGGAGTTCGGTTCCCAGCAATGCAAACCTCAATCGCCCTGTTGTAAGGAATGTCCATTATTAGCATCATGCAATGCCTATGCAACTGGGTCTGTCAAAATATTGCCTGTTAAACTCAAAAAAACAAAAGTCACTAAAAAGTATTTTAATTTTTTAGTGATTAATTCGGACGATCACAAAACCTATTTAGAGCAACGTACAGAAAAAGGAATATGGCAACAACTGTATCAATTTCCCCTAATTGAAACACCTACCTCAGTGTCTGAGAAAGAGTTTTTGACCCACCTTGATGGGTCAGATAAAATTAACATCGACTATGAAAAAGCCCTACTTTTTAATCCTTCGGATATTATTCACAAACTATCGCACCAAGAGTTACATGTAAAGTTTTGGATTCTAAAAACAAAAAACAGTCCTGAAAATGCTGTGAAATGGTCAGATATTACAAACTATCCTGTCCCTGCTGTCATAGAACGGTTTATAAATAATTTTCAAATTTAGGCCTGTGATTTTACATTTTTTAGATATCTTTATGATATTAATTTTGTTTCAAACTTATTCACTCAAAAATCAATTATTATGTCAGGAACATTAAATAAAGTAATGCTCATTGGTCATCTAGGTGATGCTGTAAAGATGCATTATTTTGATGATAAAAATTGCATTGGACGTTTTCCATTGGCTACTAATGAGAGTTACACTAACAAACAAACAAATGAAAAGGTTGTTAATACGGAATGGCACAACATAGTAGTTCGAAATAAAGCAGCTGAGATTTGTGAGAAATACCTCAACAAAGGGGATAAAGTATATATTGAAGGCCGTTTAAAAACTAGGAAATGGCAGGACGACAAAGGAAATGATCGGTATTCGACCGAAATTCAATGTGTTGATTTTACATTTTTAACAATAAAAAATAACACTTTAGAATCCGAAAACCAAGCCCCACAATCCAACGCTGCCAAGGCGTCTGAAAACAACGAAGAACCGAACGATTTACCATTTTAATTCGTTTACAAAACACACTATAATTGTACCCTGAACCCCTTAGTTTTATATTTCTTTCAAACAGCACTTTGACTACTGGCATCGTTGGATTGCTTGTGCTTTTGATTTGTTCTGCACTTATATCCGGAGCTGAAGTTGCACTTTTTTCACTGACACAAAAAGATTTGGATGAAGCAAAAGAAAGCAAATCAAAATCATTTGAGATTATTATTAAGCTTTTGAAGCAACCAAAAAAATTATTAGCGACAATATTGGTCGCAAATAATTTTATAAACATAGCCATCGTTATATTATTTGCTTCACTAAGCGAAACTTTATTTAGAGGGGTGTATTCAGAACTAAACCTAGGTTTTTTTAAAGTTGACTTCATATTTTTTATCGAGGTAATCCTAATTACATTCTTAATTTTACTGATTGGAGAAATTTTACCTAAAGTGTATGCCAATAGAAATAATCTAAAATTTTCAAAATTTATGGCTTATCCGTTGAAAATCTTGGATGTTGTAATATCGCCCGTTAGCCTCCCTATGCAAAAAGTAACTTTAGAGATTCATAAAAAATTAGGGAAACAAAAATCCAACCTTAATGTAGATTATCTATCACAAGCACTTGAACTGGCTAGTGAAGATGACACAACCCAAGAGGAACAAAAAATATTACAAGGAATTGTATCGTTTGGAAATACTGATACTAAACAAGTCATGCGTCCACGAATTGATATATTTGCACTAGATCAGTCGGTTGAGTTTAAAACAATTATTGCGGAAATTGTAAAACATGGATACTCACGAATTCCTGTCTATAACGAGTCTATTGATTCGGTGGTTGGGATATTATATGTTAAGGACTTATTGCCGCATTTACAGAAAAAACAATTTGATTGGACCACCTTACTAAGAGCGCCCTTTTTTGTGCCTGAAAACAAAAAGCTAGATGATTTAATGGTGGAATTTCAGGAGAAAAAAATTCATTTAGCTATTGTAGTCGATGAGTATGGCGGAACTTCTGGAGTGGTCTCTCTGGAAGATGTCATTGAAGAAATTGTTGGTGACATAAGTGATGAGTTTGACGACGATGATTTGATTTATTCAAAGCTCGATAGTCATAATTATGTTTTTGAAGGCAAAACAACGCTCAAAGATTTTTATAGAATTATAAAATTAAAGGATGAGTCTGTTTTTGAAGATGAAAAAGGAGAAGCAGAAACCCTCGCGGGGTTTGTGCTTGAGATCTCGAAAAGTTTTCCAAAAGTAAACAGTATAATTGCTTTTAAAACCTATCTGTTTACTATTGAAGCAATCAACAATAAACGCATCAAACAACTCAAAGTAACGCTTAAAAAATAATGAAACCTTTCGCTTTTATTTTATGTGTTTTTATATGCTTTTCTTGCGACCAAATTCATGTACCAAAACCAAAAGCATTTTTGAGTTTAGATTACCCAAAAGCAACCTACCTCAAAAGCGAACTAGAAGCCCCTTTTGAGTTTGAAAAAAACAAACTAGCACAATTGAATGTTTCTAAAAAAAACAATATGCTCGAAGGGATTGTTCTTCGCTATCCCACATTAAAAGCCTCTGTTTTTATCAATTATAAAAAAGTAAATAACAACCTCAAAAAATACATTTCGGACGCAAGGGAAATGACTAAAAAACACCTTCAAGTAGCAGATGAAATATCAGAACGAATGTACGAAAATAAACAACAAAATTTGTACGGTATGTTTTATGATCTCAAAGGAAATGTAGCATCCCAGACCCAATTTTATGTGACGGACAACAGGCGACATTTTTTATCGGGGGCACTTTATTTTGAAACCAAACCTAACTACGATTCCATTTTTCCAGCCATCAATTACATTCAAAAAGATTTGATGCATTTTATTGAAAGTTTACGCTGGAAATAACCTCTATACTTCGGAATCTGAACTTAAAGAGTTCCACCCTTGGGCTGTTAACGGGATTTTAGTTTCTGCACGTGTTACTAAATTCACGCCAACACTTGGTTCGGTCATATAACCAATCACAGTTAAATTTGGATTGGCTTTGATTTTAGGAAAATCTTGTTGAGAAATAGTCATTAGAAGTTCATAATCTTCCCCTCCGTTTAGGGCAATGGTTGTACTGTCCATATTAAACTCCTCACAAGTTGAAATCACCTGGGGATCCAATGGAATTTTATCTTCGTATAAATCACACCCAACATCACTTTGTTTACATAAATGAAGAATCTCTGAAGATAAGCCATCACTAACATCAATCATCGATGTTGGTACAACCTCCAAATCTTTCAAAAGTTTTACAATATCCTTTCTAGCTTCGGGCTTCAATTGACGTTCGATGATGTAGGTATACCCATCCAAATCTGGCTGATTGTTAGGATTTACTTTAAAAACCTCTTTTTCACGTTCCAGAACTTGAAGTCCTAAATAGGCTCCACCAAGATCGCCACTGACAACCAGTAGATCATTTGGCTGCGCACCACTACGTTTCACAACTGTCTCTAGATCTACAACACCAAGAGCTGTTACAGAAATCATTAATCCCGTTGTAGAAGAGGTTGTATCACCACCAACCACATCAACACCATAAATTTTAGCGGCTTTATATATTCCTTCGTATAGTGCTTCCAAAGCTTCCAATGAAAATCGATTGGACACAGCCACAGAAACGGTAATTTGTGTAGCATTTGCGTTCATGGCATAAACATCCGAAAGATTTACCATTACAGCTTTATACCCCAAATGTTTTAAGGGCATGTAACTTAAATCAAAATGAACACCTTCTACCAATAAATCCGTAGTAAGCACAACTGATTTATTTTTAAAATCTAATATCGCAGCATCATCTCCAATTCCTTTAATTGTGGAACTGTTTCTATCTGTAAATTGTTTGGTTAAGTGCTCTATCAATCCAAACTCCCCTAAACTACTAAGGGGCGTGTTTTCTTGGTTTTTATCTTCTATCATACTGCAAAAATAAGACGCTTTTGGTGAATTTCTTACACAAAAATCGCATAATTCAATTGATCTTTATTTAAAATATAATTTTTTAACGTAAATTACGTTCCATAAACACACCTCAATTTAATATTATGAATACCACTTTTTTACGATTATTATGCATTTTTATAATGGTTGGAATAGCGACCTCTTGTAACACAGAACCAATGGGAGCTGTATCTATAGATTCTGATGGAGATGGCATAATTGACTCAGAAGACAACTGTCCTGAAATTGCCAATCCAAATCAAGAAGATTCCGATGGAGATGGTATTGGAAACGCTTGTGATTTGACAGATGACATAGATACGGATGGAGATGGCATAATTGACTCAGAAGACAACTGTCCTGAAATTGCCAATCCAAATCAAGAAGATTCCGATGGAGATGGTATTGGAAACGCTTGTGATTTGACAGATGACA
>JAURPF010000056.1 GCA_030835325.1 Flavobacteriaceae bacterium
AGGAAATTACACCTTGTTTTTAACTTCTGATCACGGAGCTGTAGAGGTTCCATCTTTTTTAACGGATGTTCATCTTCCTAGTGGCTATGTACCGGAAAATAGTTTTGCATCTCTATATACGAGCCTAAAAAAGAAGTATGCTGTTTCTGACTTAATTATGAAAATCAGTAACAATCAAGTGTTTTTAAATCACGAACGTATTACGGCATTGAAAGTAAGCTTAGAAGACGTACAGAAGTTTGTTGTAAATGAAATTATCAGTTACCCACACATTAAAAAGGCTTATACAGCTACCACAATGCAAACGCGTTATTTTAAAGAAGGTGACGAGAAAATGCTTCAAAACGGGTATAATCAAAAACTTTCTGGAGACGTACTTTTTACCCTCGAATCGGGGGTGATTTCTTATGGTCCAAAAGGCACCACACACGGGTCTGGATATAACTATGATACGCATGTGCCTCTTTTGTTTTATGGCAACAGCATACAGCCCGGAAAAACTTACGAACGTACCAGTGTGACAGACATTGCTCCTACAATTTCGGCACTTTTAGGAATTTCTTTACCTAGCGGCGCCACAGGAAATGTTATTGAAGAGGTGATTTATTAGCCGAGGCGATAAGGTCTTTATTTATGGTGTCGATGTAATTTAACACTGCATCTTTTCCAGTATAATTTGTAGAAGAGGTAACGAAGTAACTAGGGACTTCTTCCCAGGTTTTTAAAAGAATGCTTTTATACTTATCGATATGATCTTCAATTGCTTTGGGACGTAGTTTATCAGCTTTTGTAAAAATGATTGAAAAAGGGATTTCATGCTCTCCAAGCCATTGCATAAACGCCAAATCAACTATTTGGGGAACATGACGAATATCGACTAAAACAAATGCAGAAATCAGTTGTTTGCGTTCTCTAAAATAAGCTGTAATAAATTTTTGAAATGTTTTTTTAGCGGCCTTCGAAACTCGAGCATATCCATAGCCAGGTAAATCTACTAAAAACCATTCTTTATTTATTAAAAAATGATTGATCAATTGTGTTTTCCCTGGGCGTCCAGATGTTTTAGCTAAGTTTTTTTGATTGGTAAGCATGTTTATGAGCGATGACTTACCAACATTACTGCGTCCAATAAAAGCGTATTCAGGAAGTTTGTTTGTGGGGCATTTGGCGACTTCTTGGTTGCTTACCACAAACTCAGCCGTTTTAATTTGCATAACTGTTTTATTTGTTAAAACCCTCTATTAATAAACCACTCATACACGATTTCATTAAATCGATCGGGGTGCTCCATCATGGCTGCATGCCCACATTTATCAATCCAAAATAATTCTGAATCAGGAAGTAATTTATCAAACTCTTCAGCAACATTTGGAGGGGTTACAATATCATTTTTACCCCATACAACACAGGTTGGGGTTGTAATTCCAGGGAGGTCTTTTGCCATGTTGTGACGTATGGCACTTTTAGCAATTGCAAGTATTTTTATGAGTTTATTACGGTCATTTACAGTCTCATAAACTTCATCAACGATGGCTTTGGTAGCCACCTCAGGATCATAAAACACTTCTTGAGCTTTTGCTTTCATTACTTCATAGTCGCTGCGTTTTGTGTATCCGTTTCCCATTGCACTTTCGTAGAGTCCAGAACTGCCTGTAATTATAAGTGCTTTTACTTCTTTGGGGTATAATTTTGTATAATACAGCCCTATATGACCACCTAGTGAATTTCCAATAAGGATGACGTCTTTATAACCTCTAAATTCAATGAAGTCATTTAGATAATTTGAAAAACTTTTAACGTTTGTTTTAAGTAAAGACAAGGAATATAGAGGCAACTCTGGAAGAACAACCATATACCCTTTTTTACTAAAAAACTCTGTAACACCATCAAAATTACTTAGTCCACCCATCAATCCATGAAGAATTATAATTGGCTGTCCTTCACCGATTTCAACATAGTTGAATTTCCCCTCTTGCTTTAAATTATAATTCATATTTGATTCAAAAAAATTGGTCACTGGCAAATCTACACAATTTAATTTAAAATATTTTGAATAATTAAAGAGATCTGTCAATTGATTCTAGCGTTTTTAATGCCGCTATAAACCCTGATATTGACTCCATAAAAGTAATTAACAACCTTTTGTTGATAGCTTCTACCACTTTGTAAGTTATTGGTTATCTAGAATATAACGTAAAAAAAAGTGCAGTTTATCGATTTAATATGCTGTTTATAGAAATTTATTAACATTGTGGTAAATTGTGGTAAATTGTGGTAAATATTTTTTAGCTTTGAATTCAAGTATATAATAAATCGAAACACCGAAGCGTGAATACACTAATTGGAACATACGAATGTAAGGTAGATGCAAAAGGCAGGCTGATGATGCCAGTTGCATTTAAAAAGCAACTTGCTTCTGTTACGGAAAAAGGCTTTGTATTAAAACGTGCCGTTTTCCAGCCTTGTTTAGAATTGTATCCAATGCAAGAGTGGGAATCATTGATGCAAAACGTAAATAAACTCAATCGATTCAAGAAGAAAAACAATGATTTTATTAGACGATTTACAGCAGGAGTCAAATCTGTTGACTTAGATGTTTCAGGACGATTGTTAATTCCAAAAGACCTTGTAGGTTTTGCAGGAATCACTAAAGAAATTGTAGTGACTTCGGCAGTGAATATTATTGAAATTTGGGATAAAGATAAATACGAAAAGGCTATTGATGATGCTGCAAATGATTTTGCAGACTTAGCAGAAGATGTAATGGGACAAGACGATTCAGATGGATTATCATAACCCCGTATTACTCAGCGAAACCGTTGAGGGATTAAATATTAAAGAAGATGGAATCTATGTAGATGTGACATTTGGTGGTGGAGGTCATAGCAGAAAAATACTTGAATCGTTAGGTTCAAAAGGAAGGTTAATCGCCTTTGATCAGGACAAAGACGCTCTTTTAAATACAATAGAAGATCCTCGATTTTTATTAATAAATGAGAATTTCAGATATGTCAAACGCTTTTTGAGGTTCCATGGCATTAAATCTGTCGATGGAATTTTAGCAGATTTTGGGGTTTCCTCGCATCAATTTGATGAAGCTCACAGGGGGTTTTCAATCCGATTTGATGCTCAATTAGATATGCGGATGAATCAACAAGACACCCTTTCAGCACATTCGTTGGTAAACACCTATGAAGAAGAAGATTTAAAACGGGTGTTTTGGCAGTATGGAGAATTAAGGACGGCGCCAGCCTTGGCAAAAACCATTGTAATGGCAAGAGCCGAAAAAGTAATAGAAACCACCTTTGAGTTGAAATCTGTTTTAAAAAAACACCTTACTAATGGAAGAGAAAATAAAATTTTAGCCCAGATATATCAAGCAATTCGGATTGAAGTGAATCAAGAAATTGAGGTTCTTAAAGCATTTTTATTACAAACTCCAGAGTTGTTAAATGAAGGCGGGCGGTTGAGTGTTATTTCCTATCACTCTTTAGAAGATCGTTTGGTTAAACGATTTATAAGAAACGGCTTGTTTGAAGGAGAACCAGAAAGAGATGTATTTGGAAACTTTGAAGTCCCACTAAAAAAAGTAGGAAGTTTGATTGTTCCGGATGCAAATGAAATAAAACTAAATAACAGAGCACGTAGTGCCAAATTAAGGATTGCTGAGAAGCTAAATACATAATCAGACGAATGAAAAACAAGATTTACAATATTTTAAAAGGAACCTTTCTCGTCAGCGATGGAGCTTTTAAAAATTGGCGTCTGATTTTCTTTTTTTTAGCACTTGCACTTGGAATGATTGCAAGTTCTCATAAGGCAGATAGTAAGGTCTATAAAATTGCAAGACTCAATGAACAGGTAAAAGCCTACCGTTCTACCTATGTAGAAACCCGTGCACAATTGATGGAATTGAAAATGGAATCGGTCATCCGAAAGCGTTTGTCAGGGCTAGGAATTAAACCATCGTCCAATCCACCTTTTAAAATTATCATTAACTCAAAAACCAATTAATTTAATGCAATCCACCGAAAAGTCTATAATGAACAAACTGTACTTCACAAGTGGTGCAATGTTCATTTTTGCGCTTTTGGTAGTGTATAAATTAGTTATAATTCAATTTGTTGATGGCGATCAGTACCGCAGTATTGCAGATAACCGAACAATAAAAGACGACATCATACCAGCAAATCGTGGAAATGTGTATTCTGTGGGAGGCAGCTTGTTGGCAACTTCTGTACCTAAGTATGATATCCGTATTGATTTAGTAACTCCAAGTCATAAAAATTACGTAACATTCGTTGAACCTTTATGTGATTCGTTGGCCAATTTTTATAATACATCGTCTCAAGAATATAAACGTAAGTTGCGTTTGGCCCGAGAAAATAAAAACCGCTACTTTCTGTTAGCACGTAATTTAGATTACTCCCAATATTTGCGATTTAGAGATTTTCCATTGTTGAATTTAGGAGCATTCAAAGGAGGGCTTATAGTTGAGCAAACAACAAAACGCGATTATCCAATGGGATCCATTGCACAACGGTTGATTGGTTATGAGCGATTTGATGATCAAGGCAATGTAACTCGTGTTGGAATTGATGGTGCTTTTGGTGAAAAATATTTGAGAGGTGAGAACGGTAAGAGACGTAAACAAAAAATAGGTAAAGGGCAGTGGAAACCTATTGAAGATTATAATCAAGTGGAACCTCAAGATGGATTCGATGTTTATACAACTATTGATGTCAATATTCAAGATATTGCCCACCATGCACTTTTGGAACAATTGGAACACTATAAAGCCGATCATGGAACTGTAGTTGTCATGGAAACCAAAACAGGCGAGATACGTGCCATCTCTAATTTGGGTCGAAATAAAGAAGGATTGTATTATGAACGTCTTAACTATGCAGTTGGGGAATCGCACGAGCCTGGCTCAACTTTTAAGCTCATGGCCTTGGCAGTCGCTTTAGAAGACAAAGTTATTGATACTACCACAATGGTAGACACTAAAAATGGGGTCTTGTCCTATTATGGTAAAAAAGTAAAAGATTCAAAAAAAGGGGGGTATGGCAACATTTCGTTTGCAGAAGCCTTTGAAGTTTCTTCTAATACAGGGGTTGTAAAGTTAATTCACAATGCATATAAAGAGAATCCTCAAAAATTTGTGGATGGACTGTACAGAATGAACCTAAAAGACTCTCTTGGACTCCCACTTATTGGAGAAGGAAAGTCGATTATTCCAGATCCAAGAATTAAAGATGGTCGTTGGAGCGGTATTGCACTGCAATG
>JAURPF010000057.1 GCA_030835325.1 Flavobacteriaceae bacterium
TAGATCCAGGAAAATAAGCGGCTTTATCTGAAACCACATAGGCATCAAAGTTTGCAAGTGTTGCATTAATTTTATATTGACCACCAATCATTGCAGATAATAATTCTGCTTGAAAACCTAGAACATTGGCTTTCATAACTGTAAGTTTTGTGTTGGATGCAACTTCTGGAAAACCAAAATAGTTATATTCAATCCATGATGTTTTGACTCCTGATCTATTGATGACTTCAGATTCTACATCGAACAATTCGTTTACTTCTTTGATAATGTTGACGTAATTTTCGTCACTTTTTCCAACATTCAACGAATCTACTACTGCAATAAATTCAGTTTTAAATTCTATAATTTTATCAAGAAATTCTTGACCTTCAGGTTTTAAGACGCCTTGACTTCCAATAAAAAATTTATTATCGAAGTAATCTGGTTTGTCCATGACCTCGTAATCATTAATAGAATCTTTTATTCCTTTTACCTTTTTTTGAGGTGGGGTTTGTTGAAGTTCATCAAGATAGGTTAGAAAATTAGTCGTAATTTTATGCACCTTATCTTTTGCGATCTTTTTTTCTTTCCAAATCTTTCCTTCTTGTTGGTAGTTACTTTCAATAGATGTTTCGAAAGTAATGATACGTTCTTGTAAAGAAATATTATTTTCTGTTATTTGCTCTGAAATCATCCCAAAGGCACTTAACACTTCTTTTGACATATTTAATGCTAGCATTGATATAAATACTAAGTACATCAAATTAATCATTTTTTGCCTTGGACTTTCTTTTGCTCCTCCCATTGTTAATTAGTTTTTTTTAAATTAATAAATAAATTTTTGTAGTTAAAAAAACTAATTAATTTTTGTTCATTGCAGAAAGCATTCCACCATAAACTCCATTTAAAGAAGATAAGTTAGATGCTAAAGATTCCATTTGTTCTTTGAGTTTCGTTGCGTTCTCAATAGATTCCTGGTTTATTTCAGCATGACGACTTGCACTTTCGAGTTGTGCTTTGTAGAGACTGTTAATAGATTCCATTTGAGCAGCCGCTTTTGCCATTTCTTCGCTGTATTTTTGAGTAGCACCATGAGATCCACCCATTTCAGAAGCAGTAGAATTTAAATTCCTGATACTTTCGCCTAAGCTTGAGACTAAGGCTCCATCAATTTTGGCTTCTTTAAGTAAGCTATCTAATTTTTTTGTAAGTATCCCCTCTGGATTTTCTTCTTTTTTGGCTTTTGCTTTTGCTTTACCTCCAGCCAATTCTGGGTAGGCTAGGGTCCAATCGAGTTCTTCTTCGGGAGTATCAAACGCAGATAGTGCAAAGATTAAGGCTTCTGTCACAAGACCAATAGTAAGTAACATACTTCCTGTTAGGGGACCTAAATCCTTGTGAATAATTTTCATTAATGCACCAATAATAACGACTGCTGCCCCAAGGCCATAAGCCATATTCATTACTTTTTTGTTTATTTTAAATGCCATAATTAATGTTTTTAATGTTAATTTTTTTATTGATTTATTTAATTAGTTGCTTGATTTGCTGTTACATCCGTACCCATATAATCTTGGACCGTTCTAAACCCTATGTAGCTTCTTTGGATTGTATCCACCTCATAATCACGTGAGCTTACTTGTAAGTAGTAAGCAACATCTTTCCAAGAACCTCCACGTACGACTTTACGGTTGTAATCTTCGTTATCTACATTTGGATTTATAGAAGATGAAAATTCGTAAGATGATGAATGGTAAGATGACATCGTCCATTCGGCGACATTACCAGCCATGTTGTATAGATTATAGTCATTAGGCTCGTAGGCATCAGCCTCCACAGTGTATAATGCTTGATCGGCTGCGTAATTTCCTCTTAGAGGTTTGAAGTTTGCCATAAAACAACCACGGTCATTTTTGGCATAAGGCCCTCCCCATGGGAAGGTAGCTCCTGCAAGTCCACCACGAGCAGCGTATTCCCATTCAGCTTCTGATGGCAAACGAAATGAATTTACAAATTGATGTCCTTTTTCTTTTTTGTAGATGTTTTTGTATAGAGTACGCCATTGACAAAATGCTTTTGCTTGTTTCCAGCTCACACCAACTACGGGGTAGTCTCCATAAGCTTGGTGCCAAAAATAGTCATTGTGCATTGGTTCATTATACGAATACTCAAAATCTCGGATCCAAACAGTGGTATCTGGATACACTTTGACTGCTTCTTTTCTGATGACATCAGAACGGGAAAGATTACGGTTTTTTGCAGCTTTTTGGATGTCCATGTAAGTATATTCAAATACAAATTGACTCACATCCCAAGTTCGCTGACCATTATAAGATTCTTCTAATGGCAAGTACATATTATCCATAACTTCAGCATACAATTCATCAGGATATTCGTCAGTTTCAAAAATGAGATCTATGTCATTGTTAATCTTACGTTGTTCATCTCCGTAAGTATCCATCATATATTTTTCGTAGGGAGTTAAATCTTCTTCTTCTGAAGATAAATATGCATATTCGCCTATGCCCTCATCGTCTGGAGTTTTACCTTCCAAGTCTGCCATTTCAGCAAGATTATGTCTTAAAATTGAATCTCGTACCCAAAAAACAAACTGTCGGTATTCACTGTTTGTGATTTCCGTTTCGTCCATATAAAATGAGCGTACAGACACTGTTTTGGTAGGGGCATCTTGAATTCCAACCATGTCGTCATCAGATTTCCCCATTACAAAGGCGCCACCAGGAATCAAAGTCATTCCATAGGGCTTTTCTGGATGCCATTTTTTGCCTTTTACACCAACCAATTCTCCTTTATCTTTTGAGCTGCAACTGGTTATAAAAGCTAAAACAAGTGTTATTAATACAATTTTTTTCATAAGTAATTAATTTCAGGGAATAAGCTCCCAAAAACTTCAGGCTGTAAACTTATCCATATATTTCTTAAAAAACAACTTTTTTTTAGTTGAATCTAATGAAGTAAAATACAAACAATTTAATGCCTTAAAATTTAATTTTTTTTATACGCTTTATACCATCGTTCAGGAATTACTCCCTTCGTAGCACTCACATAATCTTCGTGTGTACAGGCTAATAACGGATGTTGTTTCGATTTAGTATTTAAATATTCTAAAAAAGGAATTTCAATCCACCATCTACCTGTTTTTTTACTCTTAAAAAATACCAATTCTTCAGAATCTACAAGAACTGTAAATTTCAGATAACTATTAAAATCACTAAAGTCATCGTCTTTAATTCTACAGTTCACACCTTCTATAAAGTACCAGATAAGCTGAGCAACAAGCATTGCTGTTGCTTCGTCATCTTGTGAAGGATTGTACTCATAAATCCCAAAAGAGGTGACTTTATTACTAATTCCTGCATATCTTGAAATGGCACAAATTTCACGACCATTAAAACCATTTGGTGAGTATTTTTGTTTAAGACTTACTTCGGAAGATTTAACTGAATTAAGATCCAAGGTCACAATATCTGCATCTCTAAACACGGGTTCTACAATGCTAATAGATTCAGTAATTGCTCCCAATCGATAGGATTCAAAGTAAAGTTTTTCCATTAAATCGATCTCTTCTTGAGAGTTAAAATACGTTTGAAACCCTAATGCCGTATAGTTAAATAAATTATAGGGTTGTTCTAATATAATTTTTCCGAGATAACTATTATTATTAATCGGCTTACTAGAATCTCCTAAATCAAAACTTTTATCAACATTAACGATGTTAACCATTGAGCTGATTTTATCATATGCGCGATAATTGGCGTAGGTCAAATCTTGACTTCCACCAATAATAATAGGAATGATGTTTGCATTGATTAAACTAGACACAACTTGAATCAATGCGGAATAAGTGTCTTCTACGGATTCACCTCTTTGGATATCGCCCAAGTCAGCAATTTCATGCAACCAATTTCCTGGAAAGAGCTTATAAAATGCTTTTCTAATTTCTGTAAACTGGAATTCTTGACCAACATAATTAATAGAATTTCTAGATTCCAAAACCCCAACAATAGCTATTTTAACACCATCTAAGCTTGGCTCAAATGTTCTGCTATGAACTCTCAGTTTTTTTCCTATAGTCTGGCTATGCTGTAGCTCTAATTCGTCTACAAGCCGGTCTTGAACAGGGGATAGAAAACTATAATCCATTATTTTTTCTTTTTGGCACGTGTTTTTTTCTTGGGTATATTTTTAGCAATAATTTCTTTTACTTCTTCCAGCGTAAGTTTACTGGCATCTACTGATTTTGGAAGTTCAATTTTGGTTTTTCCCTGAATGATGTTGTGCCGACCCCATCTCGCTTTTTCAACACGAATACCATCTTCTTCCCAATCATGAATCAGTTTATCAATTTCCTTTTGGATTTTATCTTTAATTAAGGTTTCAATATCGGTATCTGAAAGGTTGTCCCAATCGTATTTTTTATTGACATTTATAAACATATTATTCCATTTGATAAACGGCCCAAATCGTCCTTTACCTTTTTGAACCGGCAAACCATCGTACTCATATATTGGAGCGTCAGCAACTTCTTTTTCTTTAATTAATTCAATCGCATCTTCCATTTCAATACGCATTGGATCCGCACCTTTAGGTATGGATATAAATTTATCTCCATATTTTATATACGGTCCAAAACGACCATTATTTACAATCAAATCTTCGCCTTTATAGGTTCCTAAATCCTTAGGAAGCTGAAATAATTCCAAGGCTTCACCAAATGTAATGGCTGATAATTGAAAATTTGGAGGGACACTTGCAAACATTTGTTTTTCTTCTTCATCTGCTTTTCCGATTTGAGCTATGGGTCCAAATTTACCTAAACGCACACTTAGTTGGCGTCCCGATTTTGGGTCCGTTCCTAAAATACGTTCGCCCGATTCACGGTCGGCATTTTGACGGACGTCTTCGACTTTTGGATGAAACTCTTTATAAAATGATTTCATTATTTTTGTCCAATCCTCTTTTCCGCTGGCAATTAAATCAAAATCAGCCTCAACTTTGGCTGTAAAATTATAATCTAAAATAGCTTCAAAATGATTCACTAAAAAATCAGTCACAATCATTCCAATATCTGTTGGCACTAACTTTCCTTTATCAGAACCAAACTTTTCAGTCAGTTTTTTTCCTTTTAACTCCCCACCAGCTAATGTCCACAAAGAATAACTGCGTTCCGTACCATCGATAGACCCTTTTTCAACATACTTTCTATTTTGAATTGTTGAGATTGTAGGCGCATAAGTGGAGGGTCTTCCAATTCCTAATTCTTCTAATTTTTTTACTAAAGATGCTTCTGTAAACCTATATGGTGGTCTAGAAAAACGCTCCGTAGCCGTGATATAATTATTAGCCAACGCTTCGTTTAGAATCATTGCCGGTAACATGCCTTCTTGTTCTAAATTCTCTTCATCAGTTCCTTCAAGATATACTTTTAAAAACCCATCAAATTTAATAACCTCTCCATTGGCAGAGAATGTTTCGTTATGGTTTGGTGTGCTAATTTTTAAGTTGGTACGCTCTAATTGTGCATCACTCATTTGAGAGGCAATGGCGCGTTTCCAAATAAGATCATAAAGTCGTGCTTGGTCTCTATCTATATTGACCGAATGAGTTGAAAAATTGGTCGGACGAATTGCCTCATGCGCTTCTTGAGCCCCTTTTGATTTTCCTTTAAAA
>JAURPF010000058.1 GCA_030835325.1 Flavobacteriaceae bacterium
ATGATGATGTAGGCAAAAAACAAGGCCTTGAATCACATTTCAGATATCAATTTGATGCAAGCTTCAAACATGACATCAAAAAGATAGATCTGTATTACCGTCTTAGGTACCAAAATAGAAACGAGCTAGGGTTTTCTGAAGAGGAAGGAGATATCGTAAAAGAACAACTCCGTCTGCAGTTTGGGGTTGGCTACAAACTGCGTCCGGTTAATATCATTTTTAAGTTAAACGCAGAGTTTTTTAACACCTTTGTAGAAAAAACGGTTGGCAATAAAATTGACCGACAAAGGTTTACACTTTCGGCTTCAAGGAAGTTTAATAGATTTGGAAAAATAGCCCTATTCTACAGGCTTCAAGATGATTTTAATGTTCAATTAAAAAACGACGCAAAAGGGACCGTTTCAAAATCGATCTTAGGGTTTAAATACTCTTACAATTTAGATTTTAGAAAAAAGGATGAATCTATAAACCAACTCTAAATTATTAGTTTTGAGTTTCGTGTGCTTTTAGATCTTTTTCTAAGTCCAATTTACGAAATGTAGGCGATACAATCCCCGTAGTAATCACTGTGATTAAGGTCATGGTTCCTCCAAAAACAACTGCCGTAACCGTTCCCATGAGTTTCGCTGTCACTCCGCTTTCAAAGGCACCCAATTCATTTGAAGACCCTACAAACATGGAGTTTACAGAGGATACACGCCCACGCATATGATCGGGAGTTTTGAGTTGTAAAATTGTTTGTCTGATAACCATTGACACCCCATCTGTGACCCCACTAAAAAATAAGGCAACAACCGAAATCCAAAAAACAGAGGACAGTCCAAAGACAATAATACATACGCCAAAACTAAAGATCGCAGCTAACAATTTGAGCCCTGCATTTTTGCTGATAGGAATGTAAGCCGTAATAAGCATGGTAAGAAATGCTCCAACAGCAGGAGCCGCTCGTAGCAGTCCAAACCCTTCGGAACCGACTTTTAAAATGTCCTGCGCAAAAACTGGAAGTAGTGCTACAGCACCTCCAAAAAGAACCGCAATCATATCTAAGCTCAGAGCCCCTAAAATTGCTTTTGTTTTAAACACAAATCGAACACCTTCTTTTAAACTTTGTACAATTGGTTCTCCTATTTTGGGATTCAAAATTGGTTTACGAGAAATCCCAAACAACAATATAAACGACAAAACAATCAACCCAAATACAATACATAGCGACCAATGAACACCTATCCAATTGATTGTAAGACCTGCAAAAGCAGGCCCTAACATAGAAGCCATTTGCCAGGTTGAACTGTTCCAAGTCGCTGCATTTGGATAGACCTTTTTAGGAACAATTAATGCGACTAGAGAAAAAATTGTGGGTCCAAAAAATGCACGCAAGAGACCTCCAAAAAACACAAAGGCATAAATTGAATACAGAATATATTTTGAGTCCCAATCGGATTCAACAGATGGACTGGTTAAAAAGAATAGTCCAAAACTAATTAATGAAAAGAGGCCTATACATTTTAGGAGTAAGTTTCTTTTTTCACTTTGATCTACAATATGCCCAGCAAATAATGCCATACTAAAAGCTGGAATAATTTCCATAAGTCCAATAATTCCAAGAGATAGTGGGTCTTTGGTGAGTGTATAGACTTGCCATTCAATAATAATAAATTGCATGGACCAGCCAAAGACAAGGATAAATCGCAATAATAAAAAGATATTAAATTCTTTAAATCGAAGTGCTGCATAGGGATCTCTTTTTGCCATATTACGATTTAATACCTTTTAGTTTTAACTGTAAACTCACATTCCCATTCCATTCATTTTCGTCGATTGAATAGACTACTTTAAAAGGCGTTTTAGATTTAATAATCGGTAAGTCACTGCCTAAGCCAAAACCAATACCTGTAATTTTTTGACTGTTCTTTTGAGCGAGCGTTAGCCGTAGATGCGTTTGATCTTCACCAACACATTTTCCGTAGCCCGTATCCAGTACTCCAGAGGTCATAAAAACAGGAGACATATTTTGAGGCCCAAAAGGAGCAAATTGTTTTAAAATTCTGTAAAATTTTGGAGTGATGGAATCAAAATTAATTTCGGCATCAATTTTAATTTCAGGCGTTTGAAGGTGATTGGGCAAAGTTGCTGAAACCTCAGCTTCAAATGCAGCTTTAAATGCTGGATAATTTTCTTCTTTGATCGTAAGTCCTGCAGCATACATATGTCCTCCAAATTGTTCTATTAAATGACTGCAATTTTCTAAGGCATTATAGACATCAAATCCTCTTACAGAACGTGCGGAAGCAGCTAAAAAATCGCCACTTTTTGTAAATACCAAGGTTGGGCGGTAATAAGTTTCTATGAGGCGAGAAGCGACAATTCCAATAACGCCTTTATGCCAATCTTCTTGATACACAACAGTCGTGGCGTTATTTGTTTCGTTCAATTGCTCTATTTGAAACAACGCTTCTTGAGTAATACGTTTATCTGCTTCGCGACGGTTGGTGTTAAATAATTCGATTTCAGCAGCAGCGGCTTCGGCATTTTTAAAATTGGTTTCTTTCATCAGTGCGACTGCATAATTTCCATGTTTCATACGTCCTGCAGCATTGATGCGCGGAGCAATATTAAATACTACATCTGTGATGGTTAGCACCTCTTTTTTCACATGATTTATCAAGGCTTTAAAACCTGGACGAGGGTTGGAGTTTATGATTTGTAACCCAAAATATGCAAGAGTTCTATTTTCACCAACAATAGGAACGATGTCGGCACCAATTGCAGTGGCTACTAAATCTAAATATCCAACCAATGACTCCACAGATTCGCCATCTCTGCAGGCAAGAGCTTGAATCAATTTAAACCCAACTCCACAGCCACAAAGTTCTTTAAAAGGATAGGCACAATCAGAACGTTTTGGATCTAAAACAGCAACTGCAGGAGGCAGTTTTTTTCCAGGACGGTGGTGATCACAAATAATAAAATCAATGCCTTTTTTATTGGCATAGGCAACTTTGTCAATCGCTTTGACCCCACAATCTAAGGCAATTATTAATGAAAAATCGTTATCTGATGCAAAATCAATCCCTTTATAGGATAGACCATAGCCTTCTTCATAACGATCGGGAATATAGGTTGAAATCTGAGTGCTTTTTGTTTCTAAATAAGAGGCCATTAAAGCAACAGATGAAGTTCCATCTACATCATAATCACCAAACACAAGTATCTGTTCGTTATTTTTTATAGCGTCTTCAATCCTAGCGACGGCTTTGTCCATATCTTTCATCAGAAAAGGATCGTGCAAATCGGACCAACTGGGGCGAAAAAATGTTTTAGCAGCTTCAAAATCCTCAATACCTCTTTGGAGTAACAACTCAGCTATTGCCTTGTCTACGCCTAATTCAGTTGCTAAGTTGACTGTTTGTTTGGAGTCAGGTTTCGGTTTGAGCGTCCAACGCATTACTAAGAATTATGGATATGAATGGCTGTTGTTACCGTTGAAAATTGTCGAAACATTTCCATAACACCGCAATATTTATCAACTGATAGTTTTACGGATTTATCAATTTTTTTGGGATTCAAATCTGAACCATAAAAGTGATAATCTACATGGACTTTATGATAAAACTTTGGATGTTCTTCTGTTAAAAAGCCTTCAACTTCCATTTTTAATTTGTAATCAACAACTTTCATTTTTTCTAAAATCTCTACAATATCGATTCCAGAGCATCCCGCTAAAGCGGATAGCATCATTGCTTTTGGGGATAGTCCAAACTGTTCAGATTGGCCTTTTAAAACGGTATCCATGAGTACTGTTTTCCCGCTTGGATTATCGGATTCGAATTGCATTCCACCTTTCCAGAGGGTTGTAATTTTGTGGGACATTATAAACTAATTTGATTCTTATTGCATCAAAAGTACTAAATAATGTGATTAGTTGTACTATGAAACTTTTGACTTCCCTGCTATTACAATCACAATTTCCCCTTTTGGGGGATGGTTTGTGTAATGATCTAAAATTGATTTTGCTGTTCCTCTTTGGGTTTCCTCAAAAAGTTTTGTAAGTTCTCGCGATA
>JAURPF010000059.1 GCA_030835325.1 Flavobacteriaceae bacterium
CGGGGGAATGGCTGCGATTCAAACTAAGCTACAGTGGATGGATGAAAGCAGGCAATGCAACTCTTGAAGTTTCTGAAAGCACCTACAAGAATAAACCTGTTTATAAAGTTATTGGTAAAGGCTGGACTACAGGAGCAATTAAATGGTTTTTTAAAGTAAAGGACCATTACGAAAGTCATTTTGATAAAAACACAGGTCGACCTTATAAGTTTGTTAGAAATATTAACGAAGGGGGCTACACTAAAAATAGAATCGTAGAGTTTGATTATACGCAAAACAAAGCTTTGGTCAATGATCTGAAGGAAAACACCACCTCAACAGTTGATATTCAACAAAACATTCAAGATTTGGTTTCTGCATATTATTATTTGAGAGATAACTACGACACAGAAACCATTCAACCCGGAGGTGTTGTTAAGCTTAATATCTTTTTTGACAGTGAAATATTTTTATTCAAATTAAAATATTTAGGCCGAGAAACGATTAACACTAAATTTGGAAAAATTGAATGCTTGAAATTCAGACCTTATGTGATGGCTGGTCGTGTTTTTAAAGAAGAAGAAAGCTTAACCTTATGGGTAACAGCCGATAAAAATAAAATACCAATTAAAATAAAAGCAGACTTACGAGTTGGCTCATTGAGAGCTGATTTAGAAGCCTTAAAAGGACTTAAGCACCCCTTTGAAATACAATTATGACATCTAATGAAAAAAAAACCAACTACTGAAAAACTATTAAACCTTCTTGATAAAAAATACAATGCGATTAACCAAGATCGTGAAGTGCATTTAGAAGGACTGTTGCATAGTAATTCAATAACATATTGGGACTATATTCATACAGACGCTTTACTAGGATTACAAATCCAACGCACAACTCTCCCTGATGAAATGGTTTTTATTGGCTACCACCAAATCAATGAATTGATTTTTAAAATGATCCTTTGGGAAATTAAACAAATTGCAGACGCATCCTCACTCGAAGTGGTTTTTTTTCAAGACAAACTCATGCGAATCACTCGCTATTTTGATATGTTAACCACCTCTTTTAATATTATGAGAGAAGGGATGGATATTGTTCAATACAATCAATTTAGACACACGCTGACTCCGGCTAGTGGGTTTCAAAGCGCACAGTACCGTAAAATTGAATTTGCCTCTACAGAACTTATCAACCTAATCGATGTGCGTTTTCGTGCAAAAATTGACAGGGACACACCTTTTGAGCACGCCTTTGAACATTTGTATTGGCAAGCTGCTGGAAAAGATTATAAAACAGGTCAAAAAACCACCTTACTAATCAATTTTGAAAATCGTTATAAAGAAGAATTTATCACCTTCATGAAAACTTATAATACCAAAAATATATGGACTCGTTTCAAAGAGCTCTCAATTGATAGCCAAAAAGATAAAAGCTTAATTGATGCCATGCGACACTACGACTATACCGTAAATATCTCCTGGGTTATGGCACACTACAACGCCGCAAAACATTATATCTTAGGAAAAGAAGGCGATGGGGAAGCAACAGGCGGAAGTAATTGGCAAAAATATATGCATCCAAAATACCAAAAAAGAATATTTTTTCCAGAACTTTGGAGCCAAGATGAAAAAGACAATTGGGGACATGGACTTGAGTAAATATAAAAAATATTTTAATATAAAATTTTTCCTCTCTGGATTTGTACTAGTCATTTTTTACAACCTTGTTATCAAAAGCTGTTCAGAGGACGAACTTCCAAAAGAAAATAAAGTCGAAATTCCTCAACAAGACAACTATAAATTCGGCTACAATCTCAATAACTATCAGGTCGTAAATGACACTGTTAGAAGTGGAGATAGCTTTGGCGTATTGCTTGAAAAACATCAGTTGGTCTATCCCAAAATCCATCATATTGCCGAAAAAACAAAAGAAGTTTTTGATGTTCGTCGCTTGAGAATTGGAAAACCTTACACAGTTTTGTTTTCAAAAGGAGCAGTTAAAACCCCTTTAGTTTTTATATACCAACCCAACAAAGTTGAATATTTAGTTGTAGAGTTTTGCGATTCAATTATTTCTAGAATAGAAAGAAAACCCGTTAAAATTATTGAAAAAGAAACTTTTGGGTTTATCGAAAACACACTCTCCGAAACAATGGAAGATCAAGGCTTGCCTTCGCAGTTGATATATGACATGTCCGACGATATCTATGCTTGGACCATCGATTTTTCAAGGCTTCAAAAAGGCGATAATTTTAAAGTAATTTATAACCAACGTTTTGTAGATGACTCTGTATATGCAGGGATTGAAAGCATCAAGGCATCATTTTTTGAGCACAAAGGCGAATCGTTCTACGCCTTTAATTATATGAATGAAGAGTCTAAGAACAATACCGATTATTTTGATGAAAACGGCAAAAGCCTTAGAAAAGCCTTTTTAAAAGCCCCTTTACAATTCAGTCGTATTTCCTCCAGATACAATTTAAAAAGAAGAATTGCCTTTTACGGAAACCGTGTCAAACCCCACAAAGGAACCGACTTTGCAGCGCCTATTGGCACTCCTATTTTGGCAACAGCCAATGGGACCGTCATTGAGTCCAGACGAAAAGGAGGAAACGGAAACTATGTAAAAATTAGACATAACGCAACCTACAGTACTCAATACCTTCACATGAGTAAACGCTTAGTAAAAGTTGGAGATTACGTCAAACAAGGCGATGTGATTGGAAAAGTAGGGATGACTGGAAACACTGCTGGCCCACACGTTTGCTATCGTTTTTGGAAAAATGGCAAACAAGTTGATCCCTTTCGTCAAAAACTACCCGATGCAAAAGCACTCCCAGCCTATTTAAAACCTAACTTTGAGGAATTTATCGCACCTTTGAAGCAACAACTCGATTCAATTAATTAATACAAAATATTTAAAATTATCCAATGGCATTACAATCAATAAATCCAACGCAAACAAAATCCTGGACAAAATTAAAAGCTCACTTTGAAGCAGTCAAGGATGCACACATGAAAACATGGTTTGCTGAAAACCCGAAGCGTGCGGATGAGTTTACCATTCAATGGCAAGATTTTTATGTCGATTTTTCTAAAAATAGAATCAATTCTGAAACCATGCTTCTTTTTAAAGATCTGGCTGAGGAATTGAAGCTCAAGGATGCTATTTCAAAATATTTTGAAGGCGATATTATTAATCAAACCGAAGGTAGAGCGGTACTTCACACAGCACTTAGAGCACCAAAAGAATCTAAAATTTTTGTAGATGATAAAAATGTGATTCCCGAAATTCATCAAGCAAAAGCCCTGATAAAAAACTTTTCGGAAGCAATCATCAATGGAACCAAAAAAGGATATACCAACAAAACATTTACCGATATTGTAAATATTGGAATTGGCGGTTCAGACTTAGGGCCCGCCATGGTTGTGGACTCTTTGGCGTTTTATGGCAATCACCTTACCCCTCATTTTGTAAGTAATGTTGATGGCGATCACGTCAATGAAGTTTTAAAGAAACTCAACCCAGAAACCACACTTTTTGTGATTGTGTCCAAAACATTTACCACTCAAGAAACCCTTTCCAATGCAAATACGATAAGAGAGTGGTTTTTAAAACATGCAACTCAAAAAGATGTCGCAAAGCATTTTGTTGCGGTTTCAACCAACACCGCCAAAGTACAAGCCTTTGGAATAGAAGCCTCGAATATTTTTCCAATGTGGGATTGGGTCGGAGGACGTTTTTCGCTATGGAGTGCCGTAGGATTAAGCATTAGTTTAGCCATTGGATACGATCATTTTGAAGCACTATTAGAAGGGGCTCATAAAATGGATACGCATTTTAAAGACG
>JAURPF010000060.1 GCA_030835325.1 Flavobacteriaceae bacterium
AACGATTTCATTTCGATTTCGTCGTGGTGTGCCCCAATCGCATTACATACTTCGGAATTTTCACCATATTTTTCGGCCCACTGCATTCCTAAAATAGCGTGCGGAGTTTCCATATCGGCTTCGGCATCCGGTACTTTTCCAATATCATGAAGGAGTCCTGCACGTTTTGCCAACTTCGAATTAATACCTAATTCAGCTGCCATTACCCCACAAAGTTTTGCAACTTCTCTGGAGTGTTGCAATAAGTTCTGACCATAGGAGGAACGGTATTTCATTCGTCCTACGGTTTTAATGAGTTCTGGATGTAATCCGTGGATCCCCAAATCAATCACTGTGCGTTTTCCAACTTCAATAATTTCTTGTTCTATTTGTTTATTTGTTTTCTTTACAATTTCTTCAATTCGTGCTGGGTGGATTCGACCATCAGTTACTAATTTATGTAACGATAAACGTGCAACTTCTCTTCGTACCGAATCAAAACAGGATAAAATAATCGCTTCAGGGGTGTCATCAACAATAATTTCAACCCCAGTAGCAGCTTCAAGGGCTCTAATATTTCGTCCTTCTCGACCAATGATTCGTCCTTTGACGTCGTCTGATTCAATATTAAATACAGATACACAATTGTCTACTGCCTCTTCAGTTCCAATGCGTTGAATGGTGTTAATAATAATTTTCTTAGCATCTTGCTCTGCTGTAAGCTTCGCTTCTTCCATGGTATCTTGAATAAAGACCATGGCATCATTTTTGGCTTCGGATTTCAAAGATTCTACTAGTTGGTGTTTTGCATCTTCAGCAGATAAACCAGAGATTACTTCTAATTGAAGAATTTGACTCTTATGTGCTTTATCGAGTTCTTCTTTACGTTTGTTTAGAATTACGAGACGATGATCGTAATCCTTGATTTTGGACTCGAGATCTGTGGAGAGTTTTTTGTTTTTAGAAAGTTCAGAAGATATTTGTGATTCTTTGTCACGTGTACGTTTTTCTGCTTCACTCATTTTCTTTTCTCTAGATAGAATAACTTGTTCATGCTCCGATTTTAATTCTAAAAATCGTTCTTTGGCTTGAAACATCTTATCTTTTTTTATAGAGTCACCTTCTAGTTTTGCTTTTGAAATTATAGAGTTTGCTTCTCTTTTAGCGTTTTTGATGATTTGAGAGGCATTGCTTTTTTCACGAGCTTTAAAGATTACCAATCCTAGGATAAGTCCTATGATAGTGGCACCTAAAGCAATGAGTATTATGTTGGATTCCATAGTTTATGATTTAATTAAAAAAAAAGCCTACATCAATCTTGTTTTTGTATAAACTCCATAAATACAAGATTTAGAGTTGGAAAGCTGATCAAGGATCTGTGACTAGACAGCTTGCTTTTACAACTTAAACGCACTCCTTTTTAAAGAATTTCCGTTGAGTTTATCAAAAAATGATCAATATAGGCAGTAACCTAATGTTATTTAAAGAACGTTGTTGTTCAAATGGGAATCTAATAATTCGTCTACAGCAATCAGACGAGATTCTAAATCTTCACTTAAACTTATTTTATCTATAGTTTTTTGTTCGTTTTGAGTTGCAAATTGAAGAGCACACATAGCCAATACATCTTGCTTATCTTGAACAGAGTAACTTTTTTCAAATTGTTTGATTGTTGCATCAATTTTTTGAGCGGCTAATCGAAGTCCTTCTTCCTGATCGGGTGTGATAGTCAATGGATATACTCTATTGGCTATGGATAATTTTATTTTTAACCGATCGCTCATGGACTGTAAACTTTAATCTGATAGCTTAGAAATACAATCATCAATTTCTTTGATTAAAGTATTAATTTTAAGCTTTGTTTCTCTTTTATTTTCGTCACTGCCAAGGATTGAATTTGCAAATTTGAGCGTCTTAAAATCGTCTTCCTGTTGTTGAAGCAATCCCAAATGTTTAGAATTTAAAGCATTTGCTTTGAGCAGTTCTTCTTTTAAAAACGCATTGTCTTTTTTTAATTCAGTCAGTTTATGCAAAACACGCTGCACTTTTTGCTCCAAAGAATTGACAATTAGTTCGATTTTACTCATTTACAGTTTCAATACCTATTTTACAAATTTAACATTCCATATTTAATAACACAATTGTTTTCAATTAATTTTTTATTTTTCTATTTACAATCAATTGTATAAATTAGCATTCTATCCTATTTTATGAAGGCGTTTATATTTTTATTTTTTTCGGTAGTTACAATTTGTAATGCTCAATCGTCTTATCCACAAAATTATTTTACAAGCCCACTTGATATTATGTTGGTTTTATCAGGAACTTTTGCTGAGCTACGCTCCAATCATTTTCATTCTGGATTGGATATTAAAACACAAGGAAAAGAAGGATTTAAAACCTATGCCTCTGCCGAAGGCTATGTAAGTCGGATTAAAATTTCACGTTATGGCTATGGAAAAGCTTTGTATATAACACACCCTAATGGGTACACAACAGTTTATGCGCACCTTCAAAAATTTGCGCCAAAGATTGAAGCCTACGTCAAAAAACAACAATACAAAAAAGAAACTTTTGAATTGGAACTTTTTCCAAAAGCTGAAGACCTTAAAATTACATCTAAAGAAGTTATTGCCTACACAGGAAATACTGGAGGCTCTGGTGGGCCACATCTTCATTTTGAAATTAGAGATAAGCAAGAACGTCCGATGAATCCAATGCTATTTGGTTTTGATATTAAAGACACCACAAAACCTGTAATTCATGAATTATATGGATATCCCTTATCTGAAGGAAGTCATATAAATGGCGAGACATCAAGAGTAAAAATTAGGTTTATAAAATTGCCAAACGGTCAATA